>JAUSKF010000001.1 GCA_030646995.1 bacterium
ATTGACGTTGGCAACCAGGAAGGGAGAGCTGGTTCCGGAGTCTCCGATGAAGAAGACCGGAGTGTTGGAGCCGGCGACGGCGCTGACTTCAATGGCGAACTGACCAAAAGGAGAAGTCGTTCCCAGACCGAGTTTGCCGTAACTTCCCGAGAAGGTAGAAGTAGCGGTGATGCCATTGCCGATATTCAGATCAGAACCATTCAGGGAGAGGTCTCCGCCGATAGTCAGGTTGGTGGAGCCGTAGACCAGACCGGAGTTGGCTCCAAAAGAGGCGGCGGCATTGAACTGCACCTGGGTGTCTAGGCCGGCGGGAGTGCCGGCGGCATTGTCCGCTCCGCATTTCAGAACTCCCTCGGCGTCGGTATTGATAGTGTCGCAATCAATTAAGCCTCGGGCGACAATCTGGGTTTCCGAGTGCAACAGGGTGGCGACCAGATGACCGGGAGTAGAGGTTGGGGTTTCTCCGACAGATAATCCTCCGTGGATATACGTGTTGGTCGCTACCGATAATCCGATACCCAAGATTCCATATTGATCCACGGTGTTGGTGGCGATACCGATCCGGCCATTGACGTTGGCGATGAAGATTGGGGAAGAGGTGCCGGAGTCGCCGATGACAAAGACCGGGGTGGTGGAACCTGGAACGCCGGAGACTTCAATGGAGAACTGACCCCAGGGGGTAGTGGAAGCGAGACCGAGTTTGCCGTAACTTCCCGAGAAGGTAGAGGTAGCGAGGATGCCGTTGCCGATATTGATGTCCGAGCCGAGAACAAAGAGATCAGCCAGTTCTACGTTGTCGGTGGCGGTTTGGAGGCGGACAACGGTTCCGGTATCCGTGAAGCCGGAGGTGTTGGTGTCGGCATCGGCGCCGCATTTCAATACTCCATCAGCGTCGGTATCAATAGTGTCGCAAGAGGTGAGCTCGGCGATTCGGAGACGGGTGGCGGAGTCCAGATAGTTGGCGGTTAATCCGCCGGCAAAAGTGGAAGTTCCGGCAAAGGAAGAATCCAAACGACCGGAGAGATTCAGAGCGGCACCGTTGAGCAGGGTGGCAACGTTCAGGTTCGGGATGGAGGAGGTGGCGCTGTCGGTAGTGACGATTTTTCCTGAAGATTGGATTCCCCCGCCGGTGATGGTTAAGCCGGAAGCCGAGGTTAATCCTCCGAGTCCTTTGACGTTGATTCCTCCTTCAAAAGAGGAGGTGGCGAGACCGGAGCCATAGAAAGAATCGGCGGTGATGTTCAAGTCGGCGATGATGGTTCCGGAAGTCTGGGTGGCAATCCCCACTCCCAGGCCTCCGGAGATATATGTGTTGGTCGCTACCGATAATCCGATACCCAAGATTCCATATTGATCCACGGTGTTGGTGGCGATACCGATCCGGCCATTGACGTTGGCGATGAAGATTGGGGAAGAGGTGCCGGAGTCGCCGATAACAAAGACCGGGGTGGTGGAACCTGGAACGCCGGAGACTTCAATGGAGAACTGGCCCCAGGGAGTAGTGGAGGCGAGACCGAGTTTTCCGTAACTTCCCGAGAAGGTGGAGGTAGCGGTGATGCCGTTGCCGATATTGATGTCCGAGCCGAGAACAAAGAGATCAGCCAGTTCTACGTTGTCGGTGGCGGTTTGGAGACGGACAACGGTTCCGGTATCCGTGAAGCCGGAGGTGTTAGAACCGGAATCATCCGAACCGCACTTCAACACCCCATCTGCGTCGGTGTCGATGGAATCACAACTCACCAATCCTTTGGCGACGATTTGGGTATCGGAATGAAGCAGTGTGGCCCGCAGATGGCCGTCGGTGGTGGTGGCGGAAACGCCGAGACTCAAGCCGCCGCGGAAGAATCCACTTCCGGCAACGCTCAACAACGCGAAGGGAGAGCTGGTGCCGATACCCACATTCCCCGCTTCTCTGGCGAGATTTATTCCGCCTTTGAAAGTGGAGGTGGCGGTAGTAGAAGTAGCATTGATGTATGAAACATTCAGGTAGTTGCCGATAATGGCGGCGCCTTCAATGCCCAAACCAAATAACCCAAGGTCGGCTCCCAAGGAACTGGTGCCAACTCCGAGACGGAAGCCGCTATCCACAACAACTCTAGAAAGCCCATCCTCTCCTTCCTGAATCTGGAACAGGTTGGCAGTTTGACCAGAAGCGCCACGTATTGCAATCGGAATCGCAGTAGTGGTGGTGGCTTCAAAAGTGGCTTGAGCAAAATCAATTGGCGTAGTCGTGCCAAATGAAGATGGAGTGCTAGTTCCGGAAACCGCTCCAGCGTATTGAGCAAAGACGTTGGCGGAAATTAATTGCCGAGGCTCAAGAGTTTGGAAAGTGACATCATCGGAAGAAACTCCTACCTCGAGGTAAACATTATTGTTGTCGGAGAAGTTGTAGTCGAGGAGGTGAGGAAAGCCGCTGTCGGTGTCACCGATATTTACATTAAATACTCCGGAGGTGACGGTAGCGGCAAAAGAACTCGGAGCGGAAGATGGCCAGACTTTAGCGCCGGAGGTGGAGGCATCATAGATGGAGAATTTGAAATAATAAGTGGTGCCGGAAGAAGAGCCGAGAAGAGTGCCGGCGGAATCGGATAACCGACCCTGATAACCAATAATCCGGGGAACGCCGGCAACGGCCTTGGCGATAGGAAGAGGAAATGCAAGTGAAGAAAAAACCAAGCTTAAGGTTAATAAGCCAAAAAATCCCTTTTTCGCCAGGTTGAAAGCGGTTTTTCTTATCATCTCCATCCTTAATTCGCTTACTATATAATTTTATCATTCCGGACTTGGCAAAAAATTTTAAAGATGTGGATAAGATGGGCGGAAAATAGCTTAAAAATTAATTATTCACGCACCTATGAAATTGATATCGAAATAAACTCGCTAAAATAGCAAAATCCGCCCTTTTTTGGCGGATTTTGATTTCTTCCTATCTTTTTTAGATTAGAGCCTATCTAAGCCGTATTTTGAGACGAGTCCACTTGCGAACCCCCAATCCAGATTTTTAAAAAAGGCATTGACATACTCCTTGCGGTTTGTTCCGTAATCAATAAAATACGCATGCTCATAAACATCCATCGCGATTAACGGCGTCGCGCCCCAAACCGCTCCCACGTTTTGCGCATCGGCACCATAAACATGTAGACGATCATCTTTAAAATCAAAAGCTAGAATCGCCCAACCGCGAGCGCTCAAGCCGGTGGCGATCATTTCTTCTTTCCAAGCATCCAAAGAACCGAAATCGCGCTCGATCATTTTTACCAACACCCCCTTCGGCTCTCCATCACCGCCAAGATGCGCGAAATAAACTTCGTGAAGTTTCATTCCGTTGACCGCGAAGGTTTCCTGGCGTTTTAATTCTCCGATGTAGCTATAGACCCCATTGGCTTCGGATTTGTCCGCTTCCAAAACTTTTTTCTGAATCTCGTTAGTCTTTTTTACATAGCCCTCATAGAGTTTGAAGTGCTCCTGTAAGGTACGCAAACTAATCCCCTCCAGGTCCTTAGTGAACTTGAACTTATCCGCCTCAAAGTCCTTTCTCATACTTTTTTATTCGCAATATTACCTCTTTCATTCGCATTATTCGCGATTACTCCAATCATTATTTTTTTGTGTACTCAATCGTAATCATTTGCTTATCCCTTAACACTAATTCCCCCAACTCAAAATTAATCTTATCATCAACCTTCATAACCAAATTATAACCTTCGCGTTGTAGTGGCTTATCAAAAACGACAAAGAAGTCTTTCAGATAAAACTCCTTCGATCCGTTAACTGATTCAATATGAATTTTCCCGCTGGCATCATGCGTGTGCACTTCTCCCATGCAGCTCTTCAAAACTCCAACGTTAGCGGGGATACCCTCTTCGACGCCCTCAACTAGAATTCTTAAATTGGGATGGAAATGAAGGCCGACGCCAGTGTGGCCGTTATTCAGACAATCCAACCCGGCCTGCTGCCACAGAGAAGCAGTGGCTCTGGTTGGGTCGGTCATCTTCGGCAGGGCAAAAAGCACGCCCAAAACGACAACTACGCCAACGGCCGCAATTATTTTACCGCTCTTGCTAGACATTAATAGAGATTATAACCTACGACATGACAAACGTCAAATTGCTGCGGGACTTGGAACAAGGGTTTCGCTACGGCCTCCACAGGCGGCCAAGCTCAACCTCGAACACTTTCGCCGCACCCCGACCCCCGTCTCGGACACCTTCTGGTTTCCGAGTGCCTTCCAACACGGGGTGCGGCTGGTCCGACTCCAAGGAGCGAAAAATGCCCGCAAGGGGCATGTTTCATTTTTGCTGCGGGACTTGGAATCGAACCAAAATTTTCGCTTTCAGAGAGCGACGTCCTACCATTAGACGATCCCGCATTCTTTCTTCCAAGAATTTATAACAAAAAACGGGTTTTGGCAAATAAAAAATCCCCCGTTTCCGAGGGTCTAGAAATTATCTCTGACAAGATTTTCCACATATTCCGCGATTGCCATTCCGGAAGTAAATCCCGGAGACTCAATGCCAATCAAATTTACGAATGGCGGAGAATCGCTATCCAGCTTGATGATGAAGTCTGCCTCCTGCTCGCCGACAGTCAAACGCGGACGAATTCCGGAATGCGACCAGCGCAGATCCTCTTTCCGGATCTCGGGGCAAAACCTTTGCGCCGCATCCAGAAAAACTTCTACCGGCGTGGGGTCTTCGGTGTAGTAATTCTTCGCAGGCACCAGTCTGGCACTGGGGCCAAGAAACAACTTTCCTCCCGGCTTTACTCCAAAGTGAATCCCCTTTCCTGCGCTCTTGGGAGGCGTGGCGATATAAACCAAACGATTAATCCACTTCGCTTTTTCTCCCATCACCTCATAGTATTCGCCACGCCAAGGATGAATCTTGTATCCGGTAAATCCGGCCATTTCTGCGACGTCGTCGGCATACAAACCCGCCGCATTAATCACAATTTTCGCCCTGCACGAAGCAACAGCTCCGCCAAGCTGCCAACAATCTTCCAAGCGCTCGATTTTCTCAACCGGATTTCCAAACTGGAAATGCACCCCTCTCCCCCAAGCATCCGCAAAAAGCTTCTTCGTAAAATCATAGGGATCAACTACGCAGACATCCGGCATAAAAACCCCTCCCAGCGCCTGCACTCGCGGCTCCAATTTGCGGATTCCCCGCCTGCCCCAAACGAATCGATAATTAATCCCCTTGGCTTTGGCCTTACTAACTAGGCGCACAAATGACCTCCATTCTTTCAACATTCCACCAATCAAAGACTTGTGGCCAGCCACGACCAGCATTCCGCAGTTGATTATCGGAACATCATTATCGGCAGCAAACTCTACCGCCATCTTACTTCCGATCAGGGCTAGTTTTGACTTAAGAAAATCTGGGTTTTCGTGGATTCCAGAATGGATAACTCCACTATTCAGACGACTGGTCTCCAACCCAACCCCTTCGGCTTTCTCAAAAACCACCACAGAAAAATTTGGGTGTTTTATTTTAAAGTGCCGAGCAATCGCGCAGCCAACTACGCCCGCGCCAATCACCGCAATGTCTACTTTTGCAGTCAAAAGTATCTCCCCAAATGGAATGATTGCTTACCAGATAATGCCAAAATCAACCCCCATTGTCCACTAAAGCTTCAAATATCTCCGCGCGGCAACTGCCGCCGAAATTGAGCCTAAGCCAATACCGAAAGCCAAATTATAAAATACCAATTGCGGTAAATGGGAGAGCAAATAGGCCGACAACGATAACTCGGGTATAAAAACACTTACATACGGCGAAGCCATCACCACGATCGGTGCCGCTATCGCCAAACTGATTACTCCACCCAGAAATCCATAGATAACTCCGGCAACGATATACGGGCCATTAATAAATTTATTGGAAGCCCCCACCAGACGCATAATCCCCAACTCTTCGCGATTGGAATAAATAGCTAAGCGAATTGTGTTGAAAGTAACCAGAATAGCCATCGCCGCCAAGAAAAAAGTGGCGGCAAAACCCGTGTTTTGCAGGGTATCTATAATCCTAGCTAAGCGATCAATGGCGGTACGATTCTCTCCGTAAGTCACCTTATCCACCACGCCGGCCAACTTTTCAGATTCCAAATATTCAGCAATAGTCGGATAATTACTGGCGCTCTTGGCTTTGATATTCAACGATGCGAGTAATGGATTTATTTGAAGCTCATTAAGCGCAGCGGAAATCGTATCGTCGCCTTTATGCCTATCTTTAAATATCGTCAGCGCTTTATCCTGAGAAATATATTCCACCGATTTAACTTCAGTGAGAGATTCTAGGGCCCTCTGCAAAGACAACATCGAGTCCTCGTTAGCCGAAGCAGTAAAATAAACGCTGATGTCTATTTTGTCCTGCAGGGAAGCAATCGCGGAATTAGAGATAATTCCAAAAGTTATCAAACCATTGAATACCAGCAAGGCCAACACCAGAATTGCCACCGTGGTAGCCGAAAGAAGCCCATTGCGGGAAAAATTCTGCAGACCGAATTTTATTATCCTGAAAAAAGTTGTAGCCATTACAAAATATAATTACCGTGCGGGTCGTCTTTTATAATTTTACCATTATCCAGCGTGAGCACCCGTCTTTTAACTTTGTTGATGATATCGCGGCTGTGGGTGGCCAAAATCAGGGTCGTACCCAACTCGTTAATTTTCATAAGTAAGTTGACGATCTCTTCGGCATTGCCGTGATCTAAATTGCCCGTCGGCTCGTCGGCAATAATGACCGACGGATTATGAATCATGGCTCGGGCAATCGCGACTCGTTGCTTCATCCCGCCGGAAAGTTCGTGCGGAAAATGATCCTGCTTGTCGGCTAGGCCAACCAAATCCAACATTTGAGGAACTAATTCATCAATTTCCGCCTGGTCACGCCCTTCAACCTCTAGAGCAAAGGCCACATTTTCCCCGGCAGTTTTTGTAGGCAAAAGTTTAAAATCCTGAAAAACAATCCCCACTTTACGGCGTAACGGCGGCAACTCACTTGGCTTGAGCTTATTTACCTCATAAGAACCAAAAATTACCCTGCCTTTTGCCGGCCTCTCCTCGCCGATGAGAAGCTTAATAATCGTGGACTTCCCGGCGCCGGATTTTCCTACAATAGAAACCAGCTCTCCGGGAGAAATTTTAAAGCTAATATCCTCCAAAACCTTTTGGTCGTTGTAGGACATAGAAACATTGTGAAATGCAATCATGTGTCTACTTCAATTCTAACTCGGCTTCGATAAATTTATCCAGGTCGCCTTCCAGCACTTTATCAGGTTGATGAGATTCAACATCTGTGCGATGATCTTTTACTTTTTTATAAGGATTGAGAACATATGAGCGAATCTGACTCCCCCACTCCGGTTTCACTTTTACGCGTAAATCCGAAAGTTTTTGCATCTGCTGGGACACCATTAACGCCATCAATTTAGATTTTAAAAGCGCCATCGCCTTCTCTTTATTTTGCAGCTGGGAGCGTTCCTGCTGGGAGCCGGCACTCAAGCCTGTAGGCAAATGAACAATGCGCACCGCAGTTTCTCTTTTATTGACATTCTGCCCACCCGGGCCACTGGAACGCGAAAATTCTACTTTCAAATCTTCCGGAGGAATTGTTAAATTTTTATGCTCCAAATCGGGAAAAATCGGCACAATTTCCACTAAAGCGAAAGAGGTGTGGCGTAGTTGCTTTGAAGAAAACGGCGAAATGCGCACCAAGCGATGCACGCCCATTTCATTCTTTAAAGTTCCATAAACAAAATCTCCTTTGATTTCAATCGCGTTATCGTCGGTAACAGAAACTCTCCACCCGCGCTTGACGGCATATTTGATGTACATTTTCATCAACATATTCGCCCAATCTTTCGCGTCTTCGCCACCCACTCCGGCATGAACGGTTAGATGTAATGGGCCTTGGTCATATTTTCCCGTTAGAGGTTTAAAAGACATAATATTTACTAATTGAAACACAAATTTTGCGGCACATAAAGACGGGCTAGCTAAAAAAACAGCTCCATACTGGTCTGTTATTCGATGCCTAACTTCTCCAATGTTTTTTTCAATGCTAACCTCATCTGCTTTCTACCAAATCCGCTTTTAAGAAACTTTTCTCTCGCCTCGGCATCTGCTTTTTCTACAAAGTATTCGTAATGAATAAGTTTAAATGGCCGCCGATTCTTTGTGGATTGAACCTCGCCCCGAGCGTGTTGCTGTAATCTTTGTTTTAGATTCGTAGTGAAGCCGGTATAAAATTTCTTATCCAACAAAGATAGCAATGTATATACGTAATAACGTTCCATGGTTGTACGAAGTCAAACTTCGTTTTGATTATATTTCTATAGATAAAGGCCAAGTCTGACTTGGCACTCGTCTGTCTCGCAAGCGAGTCAGACTCGTGAGCCGAAGGTGAGAATCGAACTCACGTCTCTACTTTACGAAAGTAGTGTTCTGCCACTGAACTAATTCGGCATCCCGCTTATTTTAACAGATTTTGGCTTGTTTTTCAATCGCACTCAAGGTGGGTTCAAACCACTAACGCAATTAAACTCAACAAAGCTGGGTAATAAAAATCCCTTTCAAACAGGACTGCTTATGCTTATTCTTTGTCGGTAAATACGACTAGCCGAGCAGAATAACTTTTCTGGTCCTTATTCCAGTCTCCTTCGCAAGTAATTAAATTAAGATGCGCCTTCCCGTCACTTGAGTTAAATACACCAGAAGCGTCCGCCTTCGGATCGTATCTTCGGCTTTCACGCACCACAAAAGTAATAATCTCCCCTTTGTCGTCTTCTATGTATAATTTATCTCCTTTACGCAATTTATATAACTTATCAAACACCGATGCCTTCCCATTCTTCCATCCATAGTGTCCAGCTAGAACAGCGCTACCAATATCTCCAGGACGTGGCCCTAAATTAAACCAGCCTGCGTTAGCGAGTTCCTTTGGCACATCCATAGCTCCGTCAGGTGTAACGCCTACGTGCTCAACAAAAGTATCAATATTGATCCTGGGAATCTTGAGGCGCATCGGCAACCCCGCCTGCTCTTGCTCCGAGACAGCGGCGGAATTTTCAATAAGTAATGCCGAGCCTCCCTGATTCTGCATACCAACCGGCAGGCCGGGGCTCTGTTGGAGAAAATAAAAAATAAGCGCCGGAGAAAGAACGAGCCCGGTAAGAATTCCCACTAAAATCGAACGTCCTGATAAAATTTCCGATTTCATATATTTCGAAGAATTCATACAGGAAATACCCCGCTAAGCCGGGGTATTTCCTGTATCTAAACCAAACACGTTTCGTTAATCCCGAAAAGCACCCTTACTAAATCGCGCGTTTTTTAAGAACTACGACAAGTGATGTCGAAACTAACATTAAGGCTCCCATCAGCATAAAAGTATTCCAAAGGGCGTCACTCTCTTCAGGGGGAATTCCGGCATTCGGAAGGCTAGGTGTCGGAACTGGAGCTACTACAGGGGCTGGAGCCGGAGCCACCACAGGGGCTACCACTGGAGTTGGCGCGGGTGTCGGTGCGGGAGTTGGCGTTGGGGTTGGGGTCGGAGCAGGTGTTGGTGTCGGAGCTGGGGTTGGGGTCGGAGCAGGTGTCGGAGTTGGGGCCGGGGCTGGCGCTGGGGCAACCGGAACCGAAACAGTATTACCATCCATTGTAACTTGGGTTTGTGCTAACGCCCTACCATTCAATACTGCGCCAGTTTGCATAATGACCTGCTTTGCGCTCAATATAGTTCCCTTGAATGTAGAAGTCGTTCCCAGAGTTGCACCAGTAGGACCGCCAACCTGCCAGAAGACATTCGAAGCTAGGGCACCGCCGGCGAGGACTACCTGCTGAGCAGAGGCGATGGTGAGATCACCGGAGATTTGGAATATCCAAACATCACTCGCGCTACCGGAAAGAGTAACGTTAGTCGGAATCGTAACATTGGTGCTCCATTTATAGAGTCCTGGGGCGATGGTTAAGCCACCGATATTCCCAGCGCCTAATTCAGTCGCGGTTGGACCAGTTCTTCCGGCGGCGTTGGTATATGCGGCTTCCATATCACTCACAGCCGTAGTCAAAGAAGTCGGACTGACTACTCTGCACGCAGGGCCAGCGGCATCAACTGTGTAAATAGTCCCGGTCACTTCCGGGCAGCCTAATCCGGTGATAGATGCGCCAGTAATTGGGCTGGTTCCCAAATTTCCGGTAATGGCAGATGTGGGGATATTAGTAATCCCTGTTTTTGACAGAATCACGAAATTTCCCGCCGTCAAAAGATCGACTGGCGCAGGGCCTGCCGCAGACGCCATAAACAATCCAGTAAGACCAAGCAGAGAAGAAACTACTGATGCGGCTATGATTGAACTTTTAGTAAACTTTTGGGTCATGTATTATATTTTTTATGTTAAGGTTTTTAATTTATTATCTCGTTTGAAAATCAGATATTATATTACTCTATTTACTTTTCCTTGAACTAGTTTAACTAGCTCGACCATAAGAAGTAGTAAATCAGCCTAATCTCTTCCTTATAGTTTACCCCCCCCCATCGACAAATTACTAATGTAGTCCCCTGTGCATAAGTCTAATCTTGGAGCGAGGTACGGGAATCGAACCCGCATTTTATCCTTGGGAAGGATATGTACTGCCACTGTACTAACCTCGCGCTAATCCCGCAATTTCACGCCCATATCCTGCCAATAAAATTCCGGCGTAACGATAAAGACTTTAGCGTTTTTCTTAGCTTCCTGCAACCACTTTTCATAATCTTTTTTCTCTAAAAATAACCGTCCCTGCAAAATTTCTTTCTGCGCTTGAGGCACCAAAACCAAAGATTTGAAATCGGCCAGGCTTAAACCGTAAAGCATTTTGGCAGTTTCCTCAATAGTTTTCAGGTCAATCTTCTGCGCGGTCATAATTTTATTTTCTACAATTTCCGGAAGATCTTTCCCAACCCGAAACACCAAGTCATTTTTAATTAACGACTGGTCAACCAAGTCTTCTAAGACTGCCCTCCGTAACTCTCTTTTGAAACCTCGGCTTCGCGGATCAGAGTCTTTATTACTCCCCAATGCCCGCAAATAATAATGATAAGCGACCGCATACTCCGTCTCAAACCGGTTAGCGGTTACTAATGAGCTATTCACAATAGCCACCGGATAGTAACCAAAATGCACCATGTAATAGGCGCCTAAGCCTACGAAGAGAATTAACAAAAAAGTTGTGAAATATTTCTCTAGGCTCATTATTGGATTTTTATCAGCTTTTCGCCCGGCTTCTTATAATCAAACTTCGCCCGTAGTTCTTTAGCTAGATTCTCCGGTTCCGAAAAGTATTCCAAATCAGCTTTTAGCTGCATACTCTCTCTGCCTAGCCTGTCCGATTCAGCGACCGCCTCCTCCAACTTTAAGCTCAAAATAGAGTTTCCTTTGTAGAAATTAAAAAGCTGGATACTCAGAAAAACCGCTATTAATATTGAGGCTAAAAACACGCCTATCTTCATCTGACTTCATTCTACCGCCGAGCTACTTTTTCAACAATTCCTTAAAAACGTTGGCGGAGATTTTAATTTGCGAGCTCTCCCCTCTTTCCTTCAGCCTCTCTTTGCCCCGATCCTGCTTTTTCCAAAGCTTCATTTTGCGGGTTATATCACCTCCGTTTTTTCCAAAATTTCCAAGATCCTTTTTAATTGCAGAAATAGTTTCGCGCGCGATAATCCGGCCGGCAGAAATCGCCTGCAAGGATTGAGAAAATTGCTGCTTAGGCAAAAGCTCTTTCAGTTTTTCCACTGTCGAGCGGGATTCTTTTTCCAAATCTTTCTTCGGTAAAATCCTTGTTAATCCCGGCACAACCCGCTCCGCCACGGCAATTTCCAATTTAGCCACTTCCGATTTTTCATAACCCGCCAATTCATAATAAAAGGACGCAAAACCATGAGAAACTGACTTCAATTGATCATCTAAATCGCGAATTAAGTCAGACAGCGGCAAACTGGCGCGCACCAACATTTTATTCTTCAAAGTTTCGGTGGTGATATTGGTAATCCGATAGACCTCTTTTAGTTGCATAACTGCCCCCAAATACTGCGGCGGCGTGACTATCTCTATTTTAGTCATCGGCTCTTCGGCTGCGCCGTAATCATTGGGGAAATCTTTCGGATTAGTGATTAATCTTCCGTCCACCTTGTAGGCCACCGACGGAAAGCTGTGCACGGTGGGAATTTTAAATTCTCTTTCCAGCCGCTCGGATGTAATTTCAAAATGGAGTTTGCCTAAAAATCCGCCCTTGAATCCTCTGCCTAAAAATTCGCTGGAGTCCGCCTCAAAAGTCAGGGCGGCATCGGTCAGCCTCAACTTTCCAAGTGCCTGCTTCAGTTCATCATATTTATCCCCTTCCTCCGGATAAAATGACACGAAAACCACTGGCTTCGGCTCTGTATAGCCGACTAACGGAGAGGCATCGCCGCCAACTAAAGTATCACCAATCTTCAATTTCCCCGGATCCTTGATGCCGGTTGCGATATAGCCCGTCTCTCCTGTCTCTAAAATACCGGACGGCTTCATTTTTGGAGTGAAATATCCGATTTCTTTGGCTTTAGCAGTAGTATTGGTGGCGATTAGACGGATATCTTGATTGCCCTGAAAACTGCCGTCAAAAACCCGGATGAAAGCCACTACTCCTTTGTGCTCGTCGTATAGAGAATCAAAAACCAAAGCCCGGCCGACCGGAATCTCTGATTTGCGCGGAGGAGGAACTAACCTGACCACGGCTTCCAAAAGTTGCTCTACTCCCTCGCCTGTCTTTCCGGAAACCTTCAAAATTTCTTCGGCGCCAACGCCAATCAATTCCGCCAAATCTAAAATCGCATTCTGCACTTGCTCTTGCTCTGCCACGTCCACCTTATTTACCGCTCCGATAATTTTTAAATTCGCCCGCTTCGCATTCTCATAATTTGCCAGAGTTTGCGCCTGAATCCCCTGTGTTGCGTCAACCAATAGCACCGCTCCCTCTACTGCAGTCAGAGCACGGGAAACTTCATAGGCAAAATCGGAATGACCGGGAGTGTCGATTAAATTCAAAACATACTGCTTTCCGTCTAATAGATAATTCATCCGAACCGGAGCCATTTTAATCGTAATACCACGCTCGCGCTCCAAGTCCATGGAATCCAAATACTGCGCCTGCATCAGCCTTTTTGCTACCGTTCCGGTCACCTCCAAAAGCCGGTCAGCTAAGGTAGATTTGCCGTGGTCGATGTGAGCGGTAATCACGAAATTTCGGATGTTTTCAGTCATTTATAAGTACCCGTATAGTATAACTATTTAGCCTAAAACCAAAATCCCGCCATCAGATCCCCGGTTTAAGTATTTAAGTGGGCTGGCTCATCCGTTCTGCCACGGCAGAGGGAAATTTGCCTCACCCTTTGTAAACTATTTGATCCGGAATCTAATTGCGGGATACCTTTAGTATACCACACTTTATAAAGCGAACGAAGGTTCTACTTCAAGGTAAATCGTGGGAAATAACCTTTAAGGAACATCTCGGAGGCGGTTGGGCTTGGTTCGTTCGTTATTATTCTACGAACGAACAACCGCCGAGAGAGAAGAAGACTTTTCCGCAGGAGAAAAGTCATTCTGTTTCCGAAAAGGTTGCTTCCCGAGATCCTTGAAGTAGATAGGCCGAGTGAGCCCTTGACGGGTGCATAACCCGACCATACAATATCTTCAGCTCTTCGAGGATGCAACCAATGGACGATGGTATTCCCGCAAATACGAACCCGTTTTTGGTGCTAATAAGCTGGAACTGGGGAGATGGGGACCCGGAATTTCACAAAATCGTGCCTGAATATTTCGGTTATGATGACGAGGCAACCATGCCTATGGCCAAAGAAGTAATCAAGCCACCCATTACTCAAACTGAAGCCGAGGCGCTAGTGCGCAAGGTTGCCGGGAAAAATCAGGCCCTCCCGCTCGCTGTTCATGAAAAGTTCGGCCACATCATTCCATGTGACCTCCGAAAAATCGTGCGGGTTGCGAGACCCTTCTCTAATAGCCACAGCAAAAAAGGATTCTACATTCCCCTCTGCACCGACGACGAATCTTATTACTTAAAATAAAACTGCCTCAAGAGGCAGTTTTTTGTTATAATCTATTCAGCAAATTAAAAAACGGAGAGTCAAATGCCCCGACCGGCCTCGAAGTATGATGAGCTTTACGCAAAATACCCATTCCTCTCGGAAGTTGCGGTGTTTCAATGTGATGAAGGATGGTTTGGCCTTTTGAGCGCTCTCTGCGAAAAGCTGGCAAATTTACAGCTCGGGCCGGACTTCAAAATCTCCCAAGTAAAAGAAAAACTCCGTGGATTGAGATTCTATCCGTTAGACAGCACGATTTCGGAAGAAAAAAAGGATGATGTATACGCCCTGATTGGTGACGCTGTAGAAAAAAGTTTTCTGATTTGCGAACGATGCGGCCAATCCGGACATGGAGTCAGCCTCAACCGAGGCTACCTCATCAAAACCCTCTGCGAAAAGTGTGAGAAAGAAGCCGATAAATAACAAAACCGCCCCGAAGGGCGGATTTTATTACTCTAGGATCCCGTCTAAATTCACGTCGTAGATAATCGCCTCTTGAATCAAGCGATAGTTAACCAATTCATCTTTTTTGAACCACAGTTCAATCTCTTTCTCAGCATCGGAAGTGCTTCCGGAAGCGTGCACCAAGTTGCGAACGGAGCGGCCGTCGGTATCAGAAAGAACATAGGAATCGATAGTAAAATCTCCGCGGATGGTTCCAACGTCAGAAGTCAGCGGTTCAGTGCCACCGATCAATTTTCTTACAATACCAACGGAATGCACGCCCTCCCAAACCATCGCAATCACCGGACCGGAGGACATATACCTTTTCAGATTGCCTAAAATGACCTCGGTAATTTTCAAAGGATCTTCGGAGGGCGGAGTCTTGCCCTGTTTTTTATAAGCCTCAATAGTTTTCTGGCCGGTAACCACGCGCCAATTCGGGTCAACGGTGTAATGCTTCTCTATCATTTCCGGGGTTGCGAGCGCCATTTTCAGCGCTACTAATTTCAAACCGGCTCGTTCAAACCGGCTGATAATCTCCCCCATCAAGCTTCGCTGGATGCCATCCGGCTTGATTGCCACGAAAGTTCTTTCTTTTTTGAGTTCCATATCTTTTATTGAACTTATACTATCAGAATCTCGAGCAAAATAAAACCGCCCTTACGGGCGGGAAGCTCTTATGAGATCACTGTGCCGACGAAGTCCTTGTAATCCAGGTAGGCGTCCAAATTGGCGAAGTTGTCGCCCTTCATGATCACCACCGTTTTCTTCAACCGCTCGGCCTCCTTGGCGGCAATCGGATCAAACGGGACATTCATCCCGGGAATCCAGACACTCCCGACCATCAGCCGGAACTTCTTCCATGAAATCGAGGAGATCGGCTTAGCGTCCGGGAACTTCTTCGGATCCTTGTCGCACAGCTGAACGATGTTGGAAAGATTGATCACCGATTGGGCGCCGTATTGCCTCGCGGCACGCACCGCGCAGTAATCGGTGGACCAACCCGGCTTCCAACCGGCCGCAATCGCCACCTGTTTTTCAGTGTCCAAAATAATCTCATAGTGCTTGATCAGGCGTGGCTCGGCGACGTCTTCAAAGATCGCTCGCAGGGCCTGCGCATTCAACCGTGTGGCGTTGATGCCAAGCCAGTCTTTGTTGTCATTGCTCAAGTTGTGGCCAAGAACCCGGCTCACGACCTCCTGAAAATGTCGGGCGAGAGCGCCGCCACCAGCAACCAGGACAAGTCGCAGATCCGGGTTCTCGCCGAGTCGTCGACGAACGAACTCATTGAGATTGGAAAGAAATTGCTCGCTTAATCCATTTTTTTGATCAGGATAGATCAAACTCCCTCCAACGGAGATCACAATCGTGGTGGAATCATCTTTGCCGCGAATCATTCCGCCCTCCTTTCGAAGAAACTTAAAAGATATTACTGCTTCTTTTCTTTCACGTCAACCTTCAAATGCAATTCTTTGAGCTGTTCATCTTCGACATCGCTCGGGGCATCCATCATCAAATCGCGGGCGTCGCCCGATTTCGGAAAGGCAATTACTTCGCGAATGCTCGGTTCGTTTTCTAAAAGCATAGATACCCTATCCAAACCCAAAGCGATTCCGCCATGTGGCGGAGCGCCACTGCCCAAAGCGTCAATCATGTGCCCAAAATTGCCGAGAATCCTCTGTTCCTCAAATCCCATCACTTCAAAAACTTTTTTCAACGCTTCCGGACGATGATTTCGGATACTCCCGCCGCCGATTTCAAATCCGTTGAGCACGATGTCGTATTGTGTAGTCAAAATCTCACCGAGATTTTCTTTTTTCATCAACGACTCCATATACTCCGGCTTCGGCGCGGAAAAAGGATTGTGCGTGAAGGTCCATCCGCCCTTCTCGGTCTTTTCAAAAAATGGAAAGTCTACCACCCAACAAAACGCGAGCAGATTCGGGTCTCCGCCAGTTGGCGGATTGTCTTTCCGGACATCCGGCCTGTCACTACCGTAATTTTTAATCGCATCGGCATAACTCATCCTCGGAAACGGAGATTCCTGAATTTTCTTGTGCGGATAGTTTTTTGCCACCATCTCCGTCACCATCTTTTCAATCACATTCATCACATCTTCTCGCTCCACAAAACTCATCTCCAAGTCCATTTGAGTAAACTCCGGCTGGCGGTCGCCTCGGGTATCTTCATCTCGGAAACAGCGCGCTATCTGGAAATAACGCTCAAAACCGGAAACCATCAACAACTGCTTGTATTGCTGGGGCGATTGCGGAAGCGCGTAAAACTTTCCGGGATACAAACGGGATGGCACCAGATAATCACGAGCGCCCTCGGGAGTAGTTTTCGAAAGAACGGGGGTTTCGATTTCCAAAAAATTCTCATTGGAAAGATAATCACGGAAAAAGCGAATCATCTCATGGCGATTGCGGATATTTTTCTGCATCCGGTCTCGGCGCAAATCCACATATCGGTATTTCATTCTCACTTCCTCGCCAATCTCTTTCCCATCGCTAGTCACATCAATCGGCGGCGTGTTGGCCTCATTGAGAACCTCCAGCTTGGTAGCTAAAATTTCTACTTTTCCTGTGGCGATTGCAGGATTCACCATATTCTCCGGCCGCTTGTTTACCATTCCGGTGATTTTCACTACCCACTCCGAGCGCAAAGTCACCGCCACATCGGACAATTCTTTTGGTTTCGGCAAAAACACCACCTGCGCAATACCGGAACGGTCTCGCAAATCGATAAACATAATTTTCCCATGGTCGCGGCGGATAGCCACCCAACCCATCAACTCCACCTCTTGTCCTTCTTTGTTTACTATGTCGGCAATTAGAGTTCGCATTTGTGCTGTATAAAATGATATTTTCCCTAATTAAAGCATAAATTTTGAGTCAGGTACAAGAAGCGACGACGAAGGCGTAGACTCTACGCCTAGGAAGAGCGACAAAGTATATGCTCAATAATTTATGCTCCCGGAGGGTAAGGCAATTTTATTCAACTCCTTTGTTGCTCGGGCTTGAAATAGAGTCTATTTCTACGCCCTCGCGTCTTGGATTTGAAATAAAATTGCTCTTATTAATTTAGAGAAGATATCATCTTATACAGCACCAAAATATTGCCAAGTTTTTCGGAATTAAAAAAGCCCCAAACTTTAAATCGGGGCTTTCGTTTCCTTATCGGAGCTGTTTCCACTCTTCATACATTCCTCGAAACTGCTTATCGTTCATCGCCTTGTCATAAAATATCTTTCCAAGCTTACTTCCGGTTCGGATTTCCTTGATCATCACCCAAACTTCCTGCGGTATCTTATCTCCGACCAATGCCTCCATTTCATCAAGGAACTCGAGAAATTCCGGCTCGGGCTGCCAAGTCATATGAGCCTCCTGAATTGAACTAAGTTAATCGTATATTTTTAATCGGTCGCCGTCAAAAATCACTTTTACCGTGCCGCTTTGGTCGGTACGAAATATTTGCGAACCCACTGAAGCTAAACGACCCAGAGCCGAGGGCGTAGGGTGGCCATAGCTGTTCTTGCCGACTTCAATCACCGAAACCGCCGGACTTACCTCTTTCAAAAAATCCGCTTCACTGGAAAATCTGGAACCGTGATGCCCAACTTTCAAAATATGCGCATCTAAATCATATTTTCTCGCCAATATCTCCTCCGTCTCAAAGCCGATATCTGCGGTATAAAGCGCCCGCAGGCCTGCCCGCCCTGGCGGGCCGTCCTTTTCCAGCATAAACACTATCCCCGATTCATTCACCTTCTTCCCCTGCGCCGCGATTGCCGTGGGCCAAAGGATTTTAATTACCGCGTCTTCAAATTTTATTTCATCTCCGGCAAACACTTTTATCTCCGGAATTTTCTTTTCCACAATCACTCTTTCAAAATCCGAATAAGCATCCGCCACACCTCTCCGCCCCGTAGTAATTACCGCTCCGACTTCGTAAGTCTTCAGCACATCAATCAGACCCCCAAAATGGTCTAAATCGGGATGGGTGGCTATCACTAAATCAATATAGCGATCGGTCGGAGTAAGTACCCTGCCCAACTCACTCAAAACCTTCGGATCCTTTCCACCGTCTACTAAAATTTGCACATCGCCGAAATCTATCAGCTCCCCATCCCCTTGCCCCACATCCAAAAAATACAACGCCAGATTTTTCGGCCTCATTTCCGCGAAAATCCCCCGTGCCACAAAAATATTCCCTGCCACTAATATCAGGAATGTCACATACACCACTTTTTTCATAAACAAATTATTCGTTTTATTCATCACCAAATTCTTTATCCTCTATTTTTATTCATTTCTAAAGTGTGTCCAACGCGTTAGACATCCGATTGCTTAGTTACCCCAAGACCAGTGGGGCGCGGGGGATTTTTCAACAACTCCAGCAAATCAATGCCATCTAAAAAACCAACCGACCATTGAGAAACAAGACTCCTATCCAAAATATTCCCTTTGTTCTTCGCTGGCCTCTTCGAAGACCTTGGACTTCCATAGTCGACGCTCTTGTTAAATAAACTCTTTCTTAGGGCACCTATTGTAGTACGAGATAACCACAAAGAACGCTCGATCTCCCGGGTCGATGCGCCCTGTCTAATAAGCAACGCGGCGGCCAATCTATTTATGATTATTTGTTTTTCGTAAACGCTAAAAAGTGAGTTAACGGCATTTCGGAACTTAAAGTCGGAGAATTGTTCTAAGAAATTTTCCCAAACCACTCCCTGCCACTCCTTCCTGTATTTATTTTTAAAATCTTCCGGTTTAATGTTTTTCATAAACTTTTTTTATCGATTAATTATCTTCCAATCTTTTTTCCATGTCCAACGCGTTGGACATAGCAAAAATTCAGATTATTGAAAAATGCTGAAGATGTTTGGGATTTTGGAGAATGCAGTGATTATTTTCGCGCAGACATTGATGACTCCTAATTCGTAGCCGAGAAGGATACTTGCCGGAAAGCTCAATGCCCAAGCGAGCGGGTAGGCAATCAGCGAGGCGAAACCGATAAAAAATCCTAAGCCCATTGTGATGGGAATGAATTCCAAAAGCAAAACGTTGGAAATCAAACCAATCGGAGAAAATTGCCCGAAGTGATAGAGCAAAATCGGCAGTACAGCTATCTGCGCCGAAGTGGTGGTAGTCAGATGCTTCCGCCAATTGAAATATCCCGACTTGTCCTGCCATTTCAGCTTCTTTTCTATCCACGGCTGGAAGTAAGTAATACCCAAAAGAGCCGCGAAGGACAATTGAAAGCCGATATCAAAGGCTAAAATGTGGGGATTGACACCAACCATCACCAACGCCGTCGCCGCCACGGCGTTGCGGAAGTAATAAACCCGATGCAATTTATCTGCGAGCAAAATTAGAAATCCCATCATCGCCGCGCGCACCACCGAAGCCTCCGCGCCCGTCATTACCACGAAGCCGAGCACCATTCCGGAGCTTATCCAAAATGAAAATCTTTTCGTAAACCACCACAGAGCAAGCAGATTTATCACCGTACTGATAATTACCGAAATGTTGTATCCCGAAAGCGCCACCAGATGGCTGGTGCCCGTTGCCCGCAATTTTTCTTTCAACTCATCGGAAAATTCCGCCGTCTCTCCCAGAGTTAAGCCGGCCATAAATACCGCCTGATCAAACGGCAAGACTTTTTTGAAACTGGATTCAAAGAAAGATTTTATTTTCAGCAGCTGCGCCTTCACCGGCGAACCATTCCCGCTAGATACCAATTCTATTTCCGGAAATCCCACCACGCCCGCTATCCCCTCTTTTTTGTAGTAGCTGGCGAATTCTGCATCCGGCTTTTTAACCACTCCCACCACTTTTATCTCGTCGCCATAATCAAACGCGGGATAGCGGCTGGTGTTGATCTGAATATTTTCAATCACCAACTTCTGACTGCTCAATCTCTGCTCCGCTTCGCGAATCACTCCCGAAAACTGCACTTTTTCACCAAAGATTATCCGATTGTCTTGCTTGGCGTAATCAAAGGCAAAGAAGTACACGGAACCGACGACTAACGACAAAACGACCAACGACAAGGAAACCAATGACGAACCATCAACGACTAATGACTTACGACGAACAACGATGACCAGGAGGAACAAAAGCAAAATAAACAATCCCGCGATTAGATATGCGTGCGTAAACCCGCTGACCACGCTCGCCACCAGCACTCCCGCCAGAAAAAAGCAGGCGAACCAGAAGAAAATGTCGTGCAGTTTCACCCCGTTAGAAATCCGCCCTTCCGTAGGAACGGCGGCAGCCGCTAGGGGCGGCTTATTTCTAACGGGGTTCATTGCACGAGAGTATAAAGCTATTTAGCAGATTTGATAATTCCCCCTCCCAACATTGCACCTTTTTTGTCGTAGAAGACGGCGGATTGGCCAGCGGCTACAAACTTTACCGGCTTGGAGAAAACTAACTTATAACTAACGACGGACGACTTACGACCAACTTCTAGCTTGGCCGGAAAGACGGGTTGCCTATAACGAACCCGCGCAAAAACCGGAACGGTTTTGCGAGATTTAAACATTTCAACATTAAAAATATTTAAAGATTCCAATTCAACTTCTTTTTTATAAAGTGCCGGATGATCTTCGCCTTCTGCGACTACGACAATATTTTTCTTCACATCTTTATCCGCCACATAAAGCGGCTTGGCTGTGCCGCCAACCCCGATGCCATGCCTTTGCCCAATCGTGTAGAAATGCGCTCCGTGATGCTCACCCAGCTCATTGCCGTGCACACCTACAATCAATCCCTTCTTTGGCTTAATATATTTCTTCAAAAATTCCGGCAGATCCACCTGCCCCAAGAAGCAGATGCCCTGCGAATCTTTTTTCAAAGCGTTGTGCAAGCCAAATTTCTCGGCAAATTTACGCACCTGCGGTTTTTTATATTCGCCGATCGGAAACAGACAACGAGCTAACAGCTCAGGCTTCAAAGCCCACAAGAAGTAGGATTGATCTTTATTTGAATCCTTCGCTATTAGTAGCTGGTAGTCAGTAGAAAGTAGTAAGCGTTTTGCGGATTTTTCTCCCTTACTACTTACTGCTTGCTTCTTACTACTATTAGTCCGCCGCAGGCGGACGTAGTGCCCCGTCGCCACATAATCAGCGCCCAACTCCATCGCTTTATCAAAAAATAAGCCGAATTTAATTTCTTTGTTGCACATCACGTCCGGATTCGGCGTAATCCCCTTTTTGTATCCGGCCACCATATAATCCACCACACGCTTTTTGTATTCGTCTTCGTAGTCAAAAGTATAGAAAGGAATATCCAAATGCTCCGCGGCTCGGCGCGCATCTTCCGCATCCCGCTCGGCGCAACCATCCACGTTGAAGCATTTCAGATGAACACCCACCACATCATAGCCCTGCTTTTTCAGCAATGCCGCGGCTACGGAGCTATCGACTCCACCGGACATACCTACGAATACTTTTCCTTTTTTCTTAGACTTAATCACGGGTATATTTTGCAATAAAAAAGCCCCGTCGTAAAGGCGGGGTTAATTATCTTTTCGCTTCCATTTTGCTATCCAGTAACTTATCCAAAACATCAGCTCACCGAATAGGTAATGGACCAGAAGCGGCAGGGTGAAGCAAAAATGATAAAGAATGAGAACGAGCAGGCAAAGTGGCCAAAAGAAAAATACTGCGGCCACTGCGACTGGTGTCTCAACTTCTGGGCTAATCCCGAACATTCTCTCATAAACGAACAGCGCCATTCCCCCAATTGACCCGTACGCCACAAGAAACGTAATCCACCAGTACCAAGCCATGATTTTCTCCTCAAAATGAACTGTCGTGATAATAGAATAAATATTCAAATATGTAAATGTTGAAAAAATAGCTTCAAAGAGGTAAAATACTAGGAATGTTGGCTTATAACGATTTAAAGAAAGGCGTCATCTTCGTGATGCAGGGCGAACCGTATGAAGTAATGGAATACGCTTTTTTGCGTATGCAACAGCGTAAACCGGTGGCCAAATGCAAAATCAAGAACCTGATTTCCGGCAAAGTAACCGAGCAAAATTTCCACTCCAGCGAATCTTTTGATGAAGCGGAAATCACGAAGGTAGAAGTAAAATATCTCTATAACACTAAGGGCCAGTTCTGGTTCTGCCCGAAAGATAAACCGGCCGAGCGCTTTATGCTTACCGAAGCGCAGGTAGGAATCGCCGGCAAATTCATGCAATCGAATAGCATGGTCAACGCCATAAAATTCGGCGATTTAATTTTGAGCATCAAGCCGACAATCAAAGTAGATTTGAAAATTACTGAAACTCCACCCGGAGAAAAAGGAAATACCGCGCAGGGTGGCACTAAAGCCGCGACTCTGGAAACCGGCGCCGTAATTCAAGTTCCCCTATTCGTGAATCAGGGAGATATTGTGCGCATTAATACGGAAACAGGAGATTACTACGAAAGAGTAGAAAAAGGGAAAGCGTAAATAAAAAAACCTCCTCGCTTTGAGGAGGTTTTCAATTGGAACAAGGCGACTCGCCATTTCTTTGTAAGGAACCATAAGCGCAGGTTAGCCATAAAACAATGAACGGAGGGCGGATTTTTTAGCGAAGAAATCGAATGGCCGGAAAACTCTGATATTTCAATATTTCGACATTTAAATATTTAATATCAGAGGCAAACGGGAGCTGTTCGATTTATCTAAAAAATCAACCGGAGTGAATTGGCTTTATCTAACCAGAGCGGGTTCCTGAAAGAAATGACGGGGAGTTATTCTGGCTTCTTTTTATTCAGTGATTCCCTGAGAGCATCGCGCAGGGCGCCGAGGTCTACCGGCTTTTTTTCACGGATAATCTTTTCGGGTTTGGAATCAGCTGCCGCTTCGGAACGAAGCGGTAAATCACCAAGAGACATTGGCTTGGGCTTAGGAACGGCGGCTTGCAACTCCACCCTTGGAGGCTCCGGCTTTGGCGCCACAGGCTTAGGCGGCGCGAGGACAGGCTTAACGATTTTAGGGGCTTCGGGCTTAATGAACTTCGGAACCAAGCTGACTAACTTTTCCACTAAACTGGGCTTAGGAGTGGGCATAGGATCCCCCGGCCGAGTGAGTTTTACAGGCTGAATATCGGAAAACGCCGGGCGGGGCACGGGTTTAGCGGTGCGAAAATCTCCACCTCCGGCCGCCGGTTTGGGCCCCGAACCAAATGCATTTGGCACGGGGCGAGGCTTACGAAAGTCCCCTCCTCCGCCACCCTCACTGCCAAATCTTTCATCGGATGGCGGTGGCACCGCCAGAAATTCTTTCGCAATCTTATCGGATACCTGCTTCAGAGGCGTGGCGTAAGTGCTACGGGTGTGGGCAATAATCAAATCCTTATAAGAAATAGCTGGGGTAGCTACCGGAGGCAAGCCTTGAGCGGAAAAAGGGCGCGAAGAAATACCGTCAATCATTAATTTGATATACACATTCGCCTTAGCCAAATTCACAATGTCGGTCGCCATAAAATCAGGCTCGAATTCCTTTTCTAAAAATTCCGCGTCTTCTCCTCCTACTCTGAAGGTAATAATCGTGCCGACGTTACCGAACACCGCGTCGCGAACTTTAGTATTTAAGTCGTGAGTAAGCTGGCGGATGTATTGGTGCGCCAAAATCAGGCAGAGGCGGTATTTTCTGGCTTCAGAAAGAATGTTGGCAAAAGAATCGGTTGCAAAGTTCTGGAACTCGTCTACATATAGATAGAAATCTTTACGGTCCGGCTCGGGAATATCCACGCGGGACATAGCCGCCAGCTGAAGCTTGGTGATAATCATTGAACCAAGCAAGGCCGAGTTATCTTCTCCGATTTTTCCTTTAGATAAATTGAAAATAAGAATCTTCCGCTCGTCTATCGCTTGGCGAAGATTAAGAGCCGATTTATTCTGACCTAAAATATTACGAACCAGCGGATTGGCTACGAACTGACCGATTTTGTTTTGAATGGCGGCCGTTGCTTCCGTTTCAAATTTTGCTGAATAACGCGCAAATTCATTCACCCAAAAACCTTTAATAACCGGGTCTTTCAGCTGGTCTACTTTAGACTTGCGATAATCCTTGTCCGACAAAAGACGCTGAACGCCCAACATATTAGAGTCCGGAAACTCCAACATCGTGAGCAGAGAGTTGTTCAAAATGTATTCCATCCGAGGAGACCAGACGTCCGGCCATATTTTCTTGAACACACCCATCAGACCTGAAGCCACTAAATAACGGAACTCATCTTGTACCTGCTCAAGCGGATTAAAAGCAATCGGAAAATTAATATCAGCAGGGTCAAAATAAACCACATCTTTCACGCGGTCCTTGGGAACGAAGTCCAACATTTTTTCAGCAAAGTCTCCGTGCGGATCCATCACGCCCACGCCGTGGCCGTTGACCATATCGGAGATAACCATGTTTTCGAGTGTGGTCGTCTTGCCCATACCGGTCTTACCGATGAGGTACATATGCCGACGGCGGTCATCAATTTTGATGCCGAACTTAGT
Source organism: bacterium (assembly GCA_030646995.1). Taxonomy (NCBI): domain Bacteria; species bacterium. The sequence goes on from JAUSKF010000001.1 coordinate 25,072, forward strand.
GGTCGCACCGCGGAAGTTAACTTGCCCGAAAATGTTTATATCTTTAGCCATTGTAGGATATTTTACTATTTAAAAATTTAAATATTTAAACATGGGATGAGTTCATTCGACAGGAAGACCAGCCGGAGGCTCGCCCTTCTTAGCGCCAAGCCGACGTAGTAACGGCGCTTCAACCACGATACTCGGGAAGTGATAAATAGTAGCCAACTCTTCGATATTCAAAATCGAAGTCCGCCTTGGCCAGTACAAACGCTTAAAAGACTCCCACATCTTACGCTTCTTATACCAAAGTCGGGTTTGTTTGAAGAGTTTCACGTTGCCGCGGATTAAAGTCATTGTATCCACATTCGGCCGAAATCCATTCAGATTTTGAGTGCTGAACTGATGAAAGGTCGCCATCACCGAACCGATATGGGAACGGGTAAACTTCTCGCGCTTATCAATAAAAACGAACCGAACATTAGTTTCAAATCCGAGCTGGCTAATCTTTTTTTCAATCGCCTCCACCACGTCTTTTTCACCGCCAGTCATTGCTACTAATTTATTAGATTCTTCTTTTTTCACTTCTTCCGCCCAAACCGGAGGCCGCGCCGGAGCGTGAACGAAATTCATAAAAAATTCATGGACGACGCCGGCAAAAGTTTTCGGCGTGGGTTTTTTCCGGCCCACTAGTTTATCTCGAAGCGCCTCCGCTTCTTTTTTCCAGCCGTTGCCGGTCGGACTCACGAAAATCTGAATAGCAATCATCTCATCGTTTTTCAGCTTAGACATTACTTCGGTAATAGCCGCAATCGGGTCCAACCGCCGCTCGGGCGCTATCTCTTCAAAATATTCATAAGTTTTTATCGGGTAGGCATTCTCACGTATCAAATGATAATCAGTGCCCCAGATGTCGTAAGTTTTATTCGGCAGAGTGCGCGGAAAAATATCCATATAATCAGGAACTTCGTGCACCTCCGCGTCGGGATATTGAGCGTAAACTGCTGATTCCACAATATTTTTATAACCATTGGGGGTGCGGATATAGAAATGAACCCCTCCAGCAAATCCAACCAACTCAAAAGATATCCAGTCTTCACGCAAATGCCCTTCCAAATAAATTTGAAACAAACGAAAATCAAAAGAATAGATTCCATAAACCGCAGAAAAAATCTGCTCCATAGCTTTGGGGGTTTTCTCAATACCGGCCGGGATTTTCACTTCCAGCACCACCCAATTCATTGTCTTCAGATAACTAACGAAGATGTAGTACATCCAAAGCTTCCAAAAAACGTAAAATAGGGCGACGGGAAGGATTGCCCACCAAGCAACGGCAATAACCGAAAAGATACTATTTAAAATTCCTGTAAAAAATTCAGGCACAAACTAATTATACCACTCTACTTAGTTTCTATATGTCTGGTACACGTACCATCCTACACATGCCCCTATAAGGGTTATGTGTGGGACACGTCCCGACTATTAGGCTAAAATAGAATAACGACCATCATCCAAGCGCTTAAAATTCTTGCGGTTCTGCAAGTTAATCAAGACGGTATTTTCCTTGAAAAGACGCTCATTCAAAACCTTCTTCACTACCTCTTTGGCGCTCAAAGGACCGTGCTGTTTCAAATAGTGAGCGATGATTTCGCGGGCGGTTCCCGGAGTAACACCAAACTCTTTCAAGGTATAAGTTCCTTTGCCAACCAGCACAAAGTTCTCGTCTTTAATTAATTCATTGTGAACGGTCGGAGCGTGGGCCGGTTTATTGCGCAATTTGGTAACTGCAACGGCGATATCATTGAAATGCAACGGCTTCTGCTCTTTCTTCAAAACCAAGTACGCCCAATCTCGGGCGGTCTTAGGATTAATTTCCGGCCAGTCAGACAAGCCAAGGTCTCCGTAAATATTCATTGCTACTTTCTTGGAAATAGCAGCGTAATTGCGGGCAGTCGCTTCATTTAATCCAGAATTCTTAGAGACAGCCGCAAAGCTGGCAGAAAAATCACTTCGGTCGGCGATTTTCACCAAAGAACCGATAAAGCCAACGGCTTTCTTCTGATCGGCTTCGGTCAGATACCAATACGGGAAAAAATCCTTGTCATCCTTGGAGAAAGAGAACTTGGCGCAAATCTCCAGCAAGAACTTAACGCGGTTTGCCTGTTCCGGAGTAATGTTGGAGGTCTTCACTAAATCCCCAATCAACAAATCTTCACGCTTCAAACCACCGGCGCTTTTTAAAACGACGCTGACATTTTTTACAAATTCAGAAAATTCGGAATTACCAGTCTTCTGGCGGGAAGCCTTAAGAGCCAAAGCTTCAATCTGACGAACGCGCTCCCGAGTCAAGCCATACTGGCCGCCCAATTCCGCCAACGTCAAAGAATCAGCTTTTACTAAGCCGTAGCGACCTTCTAAAATTTCTTGCTGCCGATCGTTCAAGCCAGCCAAACAAACTTTTATTAAACTAGATAATTTGGGAACCTCCATATTTTTTATTGGTTTGATATTACCACACTCCTACTTGAGGGTCAAGCCACACAAGCTGTGTAAAAATACCTATTTTAAATTCGAGTGAATTCTATCACACTACCCCTTTAGAGTCAAGCCTAGGCCTTTCCCCGCCAAAGAGTCAAAAGTGGGCTGGCAACGAAGATAGAAGAATAAGTGCCGAAAGCGGTACCCACGAGGATCATTAATATGAAATATTGAAGAGTGGCCGGACCGAGGAAATAGAGGGCTATTAAGGTCAAAATGAGCGTTAAGGAAGTATTGATGGAGCGCGCCAAAGTCTGATTTATGCTGGTATTTACTAAACCATTAAAATCAGCCTTATCGCCGCCTGAAAGTCTCAAATTTTCCCGAATCCGGTCGAAGACCACGATTGTGTCATGAACCGAGAATCCTATTACCACCAAAATTGCGACTACAAAATTAGTATCCACTTCTAAGTGAAAAAAGTGTCCCAAAACAGCAAACAATCCCGCCGGAATCAAAGCATCATGAAACAAAGTAACTAAGGTGATAATTCCGTACTTCCAAGAACTGACGGGCTTGGATACCTTCCGAAAAGCGAAGGCGACGTATAAAGAAATGGCGAGCAGAACCAGCGCGAATGCCCAGATTGCTTTTTGCTTAAGATCCTCCCCTACCGCTGGACCGATATTTTGGAATTGCAATTCCTCGATGGGACCGTATGATTTTTCTAAGCTGTCAAAACTTTTCTGACGGTCAGCGTCAATTAATTCTTGCATTCGAATTAAGAACTGGCCTCCGTCTTGAGGGGTAACAATCGAGCTCGGGAAAAGACTGGCCAACTCTTCACGGGTCGGAACTTTTTCCGTGAACTGTAGCTGCCAAGCAACACCGCCGGAGAAATCAATTCCGGGCTTCAAACCAAAGTAGCCAACTGCCGCAACGCTAGCCACCAGTAAAGTGCCGGAAATTACCAAGAAAACAAATTTATATTTTATGATGTTGAGTATTTTCATATTGTTTATTGCCTAGAAAATGCCCGTAAAATTATACGGGTTACAATAATGGCGCTAAACATACTAACCACTACGCCCAGCAATAACGTCAAAGCGAAGCCTTTTACGAAGCTGGAAGTGAAATAATAAAGGATAATCGAAGTGAGCATCGTGGAAATGTTGGAATCTCTAATAGATGGCCAAGCGCGGCGAAAACCCTCTTCCAAGGCGCCGGACCGCGAAACCCCTCTTGCCGACTCTTCTTTCATACGGGCGAAAATTAAAATATTCGCATCCACCGCCATTCCGATAGACAGAATAAATCCCGCGATGCCGGCTAGAGTCATAGTGATTCCAAATAGCTTAAAGACGGCAAGAGCAAAGGCAATGTAGAATACCAATGCCAAAGAAGCCACGAAGCCCAACGAGCGGTAGTAGAGCAACATAAAGATAATGATTGCCAAAGTGCCAACCAATCCGGCTTTAATTGCTTTCTCCAAAGAGTCTATGCCCAAAGAGGCCCCGATAGTCTGCTGACTAATTATATGAATGGGGGCCGGTAAAGCGCCGGCATTAAACAAGCTCACCAATCGCCTAACCTCCTTATGGTCCATATTTCCGCTAATCTGCGCACTGCCTCCGGAAATCGCCTCCTGCACGGTCGGATTGGAAATCAAATCGCCATCGAGAAAAATAGCCAAAGGCTTGCCGATATTCCGCTTCGTTAAGGCCTCAAAGAGCCGGGCGCCTTCCGCATCAAAATCGATAGCGATAATGGACTGACCGGTGGTCTGATCAGGAACGATCTGCGCTTTCTTTAAAAATCTGCCAGTCAATCCCGTCGGAATAAATTCGGCCTTCTCCTGCTCTCCTGTTCCGGTGATTCTCACCTCACGGAAATCCAGCAACGCCACCCGGCCAATCTGCTTCACTGCCTCCTCCAAATCTTTAATTCCGGCCAATTCCACGATTAATTGATGGGAGTCTCCACGCTTGGCAGTGGTAACTCTCGGCTCACTCACGCCGAACACATTCACACGGCGCTCCATTACATCCCGCAAGCCAGACAAAACCGAGCCGCGATCTGCGGAAGCGATACCGTTCATATCCACTTCATATACAAGGTAACTGCCACCCACCAAATCCAAGCCTAAGCGCCACGGCAAAACTTGATTGCCGAATCCTTGAGGCAAAATAAAAAGCGCCGAAACTCCGGCGAGAAGCGTTACCAATAAAAGCAATAAAAGATTTTTAGTTCGAAATGGCATATGCGATTAAAAGTGATTTTAATTATATTATCTGCGGGATAATTTTACAAGGAATTTACTAATTTCGCGAAATGTATTAAAATGTATACTATTAAAAAGTAAGCGGACGCCTCCATAGCTTAATGGTAAAGCAGCTGCCTTTTAAGCAGTTGACCAAGGTTCGATTCCTTGTGGGGGCACAAATTTTAAGACCGGCCATTAGGCCGGTTTTAAAATTTTTGTCTTTATGGAATCGAACAGCCGCACCCCGTATTGGAAGGCAGAGCACTACCCCGCGGGGTAGTGCTCGTCGGAAACCAGAAGGTGTCCGCTCCGCCAGCTGGCGGAGGGGGTCGGGGTGCGGCGAAAGTGTTCGAGCCGAGTACTCGAGGCCCTGTTCCTTGTGGGGGCACAACGAAGACGTTAGGGGTTTTATTTTCTAAACCCCGATTCTGATGTATAATACAGGCAACAATGAAGATCGCTATTATCGGCTCCGGACGCGAAGGCAAATCGGTCCTGAAGTTCTTAAAAAAAGCTCCGCAATACAGAAAGGCGGAGGTTGTTGTCTTGGACCAACAAGACGGCCCGGATTATCTGAAAGAACTTAATTCTTTCGATTTGATTTTCCGCTCTCCCGGCGTCCCCTACAACCTTCCGGAAATTCAGGCGGCAATTAAATCAGGGAAGAAAGTTTCCAGCGCGACGAAACTCTTTTTTGAACTCTGCCCGGCTAAAATCATCGGCGTGACCGGCACAAAAGGGAAAGGCACAACATCAACATTAATCTCTGAAATTTTAAAAAGATCCGGTAAAAAAGTTTTGCTCGCCGGAAACATCGGACTATCACCTCTGGAAATACTACCGAAAGTGGATGCCAAAACTCTGGTAGTTCTAGAGCTCTCCAGCTTCCAACTTCAAGACTTGGACAAATCTCCGGACGTTGCTGTAATCACTGACATCTTCCCCGATCATATGGATGTTCATAAAGATTTGGAGGAATACCTCGCCGCCAAATCCAACATCTGCAATCACCAAGTAAATCCTGGAGTGGTGTTTTATTTTTCCGACAACCGGCCCGGCGCAAAAATCGCTTCATTGTGCTTAGGAAAAAAGATTGCCGTGAATGCTCCGAATAACCTCAACAAGAACCGGATACTCGCCGCCGCCGTAGCCAAGCATCTGGGTTGCCAGGAGAAAGTAATCGCCACTACTCTCGAAAATTTCCGAGGGTTGGAGCATCGCTTGGAGTTGGTCACAAAAAAAGGAATGGTGAAATTTTACAATGATTCTGCCAGCACTAATCCGAATACCGCCGCTGCTGCAGTATCAACCCTGATTGCCGAGACGCCGGTAATTTTAATCGCGGGGGGGAAAGATAAAAATTTGGATTACGCTCCTCTTGCCGATGAACTAAACAATCACCGCGACCGCATAGAAAGCTTGGTGCTTTACGGAGAGAATAAAGCTAAAATTAGCGGCTCAATGAGAGAAATTCGTTTGCCGATTGAACAGGTGCGGGACTTGAAGGCAGCAGCAGAAATCGCCTATAAAACCGCCAAGGAAATGGATTCCCCCGTAGCCATCCTACTTTCTCCTGGAGCAGCCAGTTTCGATATGTTTACGGACTACGCAGACCGAGGTGAGCAATTTAAAAAAATAGTGCGAAAGTTGAAATAAAAATCCCTGCAGCATTGCAGGGATTTTTGTTGGAATGGGAAACTAGGTCATCCAGAAACCGACAGCGTTACGACCGGCCTGCTTTCCACTTCGGCAGTTGGAGTGAAAACGAGGAGCCAGAAAATATCCCTTACAACAAGTACATTCCGCGTCCAGCTCAATCTTAGTGGGCTTAACTCCCTGTGCTACTACTTGCTTATAGATAAGCTGAATCAAATCAATAGATTTCTTTCCGGCTCTGGCTCCACGAGTGGCCTTACCGATTGGAATATCCACTGACTGATCTTTCATCTCCGGCCAATGCTCGGCGCCGTAACAACATGGCCCGATACCCATTCCAGCCCAGACCTTCACATCGGATACATCAAATTTGAAATCCTCGAAAGCAGCTTTGATGATTCCGCGCCCTCGCTTACCCTTCGAATCAACCGCCGGCATCAGGCAGCGGAATCCGGCATGCAACACGGCAAATCTGCTCTTAGCAGGCTCGAAAATACAAACCACGGGACAATCCGCATTAAAAATTAGGCCCGCAACATAAGTCTTATCAATTACAACTCCGTCTGCCGGCCTCTTTGTAGTGACGACTTCTGAAACAATCTTGTTGTCTTCGGCTCCCAAAGCGACTACCCGAGTAGTAAATTGGCAGCTTGGGAAAAAGATTTTTTGAGGATCATCAGGCCGGCTGCAAAAAGAAACGTCCAACAGATCCAGAAATTGGTGGGTGTCCGGCTGGTTCGGATTAAAGTCCCCCTCCTGCTTGCCCAAGAACCGATGGTGAATAGTAGCCATGGCTCAATCCTATTTTTAAAAATTCTACTCACAACTTACAAGAAAAAAGTTGAAAAGGCAATTGCGCCACATCTTCCCAAAAATCTAAAAATCATTATACTTTCCAAGTATGCGGTGGTAGCTTAGCTGGCCAAAGCGCCTCCCTGTCACGGAGGAGATCGCGGGTTCGAGTCCCGTCCACCGCGCATAACTAAAAATGACCCAATGGGTCATTTTTAATTATGCGCTAAACCCAATGCTAGTCCAACAAACCAAACTCTTGGAAAGACTTCTTATAGACACGCAAAACCTTAATTGCTTCTTCTTTCGATAATGCAAAATCCGGTTCTTGCACGCAACGATTGCGAATTTTATGAGCGGCTTGAATATCTTCAAAGTTAGCCACGAATTCCGGAGGAATCTGTTTATACCTTTCTTCTGTAGTGATTGCGCGATAACCCGCGGCACGAATCATATCATCAAATATCCGATCGGCTTCCATAATTCCCAACTTCCAATCGGTAGAATTAGGGCTAGCCATCTTCTTCACGATTTGCTTCCAAGCCTTCAACCGCCGCAACTTCCCCACGTCACCATAACCTAAGTAATCCATCCACTCCTCGATCCTTTTATTTAAATAATTACTTTGAGTAGCGGTAAAAATTATCCCCCAAAGTAATACTCCGGAAATCACCAACGACATAAGTTCAAAAATATACAAATTCGGGCCGATTATATCACCCATAATCGAACGAAAATAAAGCACCCCATCCGCGAACTGTTGTAAATATTGCTCCATTGATTTTAACCGGAAAGTTTTTCGTAAAACTGCCCTATACCCAAAATATCCGCTTCTCGCCAATGCTTACCGATTAATTGAAAACCTATTGGCAAGCCTGCCTGTCCTTCGGCGTGGCCTAACTTAATCTTAGCAGGAATGGACACCGCCGGCAGTCCGGCCATATTCACAGGGATGGTAAAGATGTCGGACAGATACATCGCCAGCGGGTCGCTCATTTTCTCGCCGAACTTAAAAGCGGGCGTTGGCGCAACGGGAGTAAAGATTACATCCACCTCTTGGAATGCCTTATCAAAATCATCTTTAATCAACTGGCGCACTTTTTGCGCCTTGGCGTAGTAGGCATCGTAATATCCCGATGACAGAACGTAGGTTCCTAAAATAATTCTCCGCTTAGCCTCCGCGCCAAAACCGTGGCTGCGGTTTTTCTTGTAAAGCTCGGCTAAATCATGATCCCCGCGAGAGACTCCATTAACCGGAGAATAACGAACTCCATCAAGGCGCGCCAAATTGGAGCTGACCTCCGCTGGCATGATGATGTAGTAGCAGGAGAGCGCGTATTGCGTGTGCGGTAAAGAAATTTCTTTGAATTCCAAACCTAGACTTTTCAGTGACTCCATAACCTCCTCCATCGCCTTCACTACCACCGGATCCAAGCCAGGACCAAAATATTCTTTCGGGATTCCAATCTTTAATTTTTTAATATCTTCCAGTTTCGGATTCCAGAGCTCTTCGCCATATTTTCCGCCGGCTGGCGGAACAGCGCTCGTAGAATCAAATTTATCCTGACCGGAAATAGTCTTGAATAGAATCGCCGCATCCTCTACGGTTTTAGTGATAGGACCAATCTGATCCAAGCTGGACGCCATCGCAATCACGCCATGCCGAGAAACCGCTCCATAAGTAGGCTTTAAGCCAACAACACCGCAAAAGCTAGCCGGCTGACGGATAGAGCCGCCGGTATCCGAGCCCAACGCCGCTACCGCCATATGCCCGGCGACTGCCGCAGCCGAACCACCAGAAGAACCGCCTGGCACCCGATCCAAATCGTGCGGATTCCGCGTTTTTTGAAAAGCAGAATTTTCCGTGGAAGAACCCATCGCGAATTCATCCATATTAGTTTTTCCTAAAAATACGGCCCCTTCAGATTTTAATTTACTGATAACCGTCGCATCATAAGCGGCTTTATAATTTTCCAACATCTTGGAGGCCGCCGTCGCCGGCAAACCAGTAATAAGTAAATTATCTTTTATCGCCATCGGCACACCCGCAAGCCAAGAAACCGACTCATTCTTCGCAACTTTCAAATCAACTAACTCCGCCTGTTTATAAGCCTCGTCTTTATGAATACTCAAGTAAGCGCCTACTTCCTTGTCTCTGGTTTCAATATATTCAAAAAAAGTTTTAGTAACGTCAAAAGCCGAGAATTCTTTTTTCTCAAGTCCTTCATGAAACTTTTTAATTGTTAGATCGTGTAAATGCATGGAGTAATCGCGAATAATGCTGATTTAAGATTTAATATTGCGAATAATATTGGCATCGGGTGATTCGAAAACAGCCGGGACTTTTAAATAACCCCTTTCTTTATCCGGAAAAGCATCCACTACCGGAGCGGCGGCTAGACTGGACTTTCGCTCGCCGTCTTCCCGAAAAACATTCGTCAGGCTCGTGCCGCCGGTCATCGGCAGAATATTTGAAGTGTCCAAGGCTTCCAGCTCTTTAAAATGGCCCAGGATACTCTCCAGGTCTTTCAGAAATTTTTCCTCTTCCTTTTCGGAAAGCTCTAGACGAGATAAATCGGCTAAGTGCTCCAAAGAATGTTTAGTAATATCGCTCATAAGTATTTTGTATATAGTATCAAGTATAAAGTATGGCGAATGAACAAAAAAGCCCCTTTAAGGGCTAGAACTGAATCATCTTCCACAAGGCGAGTCCCATAAAAAATATCCCAGAAACTGCCATTATCAGTCCAATGGCAATGTAGACTATACGAGCGTCTTTACGCTTCTCTTCCAAATATGCGTCCCAAACCCCATAACAACCGGTCAACGTCAATATGAATCCTAATCCAAAGCAACAAATCAGCTGCCAACTCATATCATGCCTCCGCTTTTAGAACTAGGAAGAGAATACAATAAAAATCCTATTTAGACAAGATGTCTAAAAATTCTTTTTCGTTTAGAACTTTAACGCCAAGCTTCTGCGCCTTGTCTAATTTTGAACCCGCTTCGGCTCCGGCCACTACATAACTGGTATTCTTGGAAACTGATTCACTGGTTTCCCCACCCAAAGCACGGATCTTTTCCTTCGCCTCCTCTCTCGACATCCCCTCCATGGTGCCGGTTAAGACGAAAATTTTTCCTTGAAACTTCTGACTCTTCGGCGCCAAAGATTTTGTTTCAAGCACCACGCCCGCCTTATCCATTTTCATTATAAAATCCCGATGCCGATGATCAGCAAAATATTCAGCAATACTCTTTGCCACCACCGGGCCTACATCTTTAATGACCTGCAAGTCCCGCTCACTCATCGTCTCAAAAAACTCCAGCACCTCTGCCGGCCTTACTACTTGCTTCTTACTACTTGCTACTATCTTTTGCGCCAACAGACGGGCAGTTTCTTCGCCGACGTGGATGATGCCCAAGGCATAAATAAATTTCTCTATCGGGATCTTTTTGCGCTCCTCAATCTCGGCAATAATATTTTCCGCCGATTTTTCACCGAAACGCTCCAGCGCTTCGATATCCCCTTTATTCAAAGTGAAAATATCCGCCGCGTCGCTGATTAACCCCTCATCCATAAAACGGTCCAGAATTTTCGGCCCCAACCCTTCAATGTTAAATCCGTTGCCGGAAACAAAATGATACAACGACTCCCTTTGACGGGCACCACAATTTTTGTTGGAGCACTTATAAGCCACGCCATCACGCACTACCGCCGAGCCGTCCACTGGACATTTAGCAGGCATTTTGAAACTCTTCTCCTTCCCTGTGCGTAATTCAGTTAAAACCCTCATCACCTGCGGGATGACATCGCCCGCCCTGCTCACGATTACCGTATCCCCAATCTTCAAGCCTAGCCGTTCTATTTCATCGGCATTGTGCAACGTGGCATGGCTAACAGTAACTCCGCCCACTTCTACCGGCCGCAGGACTGCTACGGGCGTCAGCGCCCCGGTGCGCCCAACCTGCACCTGGATACTTTCTACTATCGTAGTCGCCTCCTTTGGTGAAAATTTATAAGCAACGGCACCACGCGGAGCTTTTCCGATTATTCCAAGCCGGCTGTAGAGCTGCTTGTCATTAATACTCACAACGATGCCATCAATTTCGTAGGCCAACTTCTCCCGCTTTTTGCCAATCTCGGAATGAAATTTAAAAACTTCTTCCAAAGAGCTCACGACTTTACCATCCGGATTCGGAGCGATGCCGAATTTCCGAAGCATTTTATATTCAGAATCGTGAGTCGGATAATCTTTCAAATATCTCTCTCCTTCGCCTGAAATTGCATAAGCGTAAAAATGCAACTTCCGAGAGGCGGCGATTTTCGGATCGAGTTGACGGATAGAGCCGGCAACTAAATTTCGAGGATTAGCATAAACCTTTTCTCCTTTCTTCTCCTGTTCTTTATTAATCCGTTGAAATTCTTTTGTAAAAAGAAAAACCTCGCCTCGCACCACGAGATGACTAGGGACTGACGACTCACGACTACCGACTTCTAACCTAAGCGGAATAGCATCTACGGTTTTCAAATTTTGGGTAATATCTTCCCCTATTTCTCCATCACCCCGGGTGCTTCCCTGCACGAACAAGCCGTCTTCATAAACCAGCTCCACCGCCAGACCGTCCATTTTTAAATCACAATAAAACTCCGCCTTAGGCTCATGGCCAAGATAGTTTGTCATTCTTTCCATCCAACTGCGCACATCGTCTTCGGAGAAGGCATCGTTCAAAGAAGTCATCCGGACTTCATGCTTCACTTTATGAAATTCATCCAGCGGTTTTCCCGCAACCCGCTGGGTCGGCGAGTCCGATGTAATTAGATCGGGAAATTGAGCCTCCAAATCAAACAGCTCCTTTTTCAGGGTATCCAAGGCCTCATCGGAAATCTCAGACTTATCCAAAACGTGATAAAAATAGCGATATTTATTTATCGCCGCGCGCAACTTCTCAATGCGTTGTTTGGCATCCACCCTATTCATATAGGGTAATTTTACCCCAAAACTATCTTACAGGTATAGGCGAATTATCACGTCTCCGAAAATAATCGTCAGCAAGGAAGCTAGCGCTAAAAATGGGCCGAACGGAATAGCATCTTTTAGTTTCTTTATTCTCAAGAGCAAAATAACCGCTCCGGCAACTCCACCCGCTACAAATGCCAGCGCCAATAAAATCAAGATTTTCGGCCAACCAAACAACAAACCCAAGGCTGCAACAAACTTCCAATCACCTATACCCATTCCCCTTCCTCTGCTCCCCAATACCAACAATCCGATAATCAGGAATCCCACCACCGCTCCAAGCAAATGATTTATTAAAATAGGCCCCGAAAAGTCTTTAATAAATAACCCGATTGCCAGCAGCGCCAGCAAAACATTCAGTTGATCGGGAATTACCAAAAGGCGTAGATCGACCAGGGTGATTAGTAATAAGGTAAGCAAAATCGCGATCCAAATTGGCGCGTTTGGAAGATATAGCGGCGTCAGGGCGAAAATTAAACCTCCGGCAATCTCCACAATCGGATACTGCCAACCCAAAGCCTTGCCACACCGCCGACAACGTCCTAATTGAAACAAAAAACTCAAAAGCGGAATTAATTCATACCAACGGAGAATTTTCTTACAATAAGGACATCGGGAGCGGCCGGTTAAAATATCTTGCCGGAATATTTTTCCGCCGTCCTCATACCGCAAAGCCAAAACATTCAAAAAACTGCCTATGGCAGTACCTCCCAAAAATAAAATAACTGAAGCCAACATTAAATCTTATCAACCAACAATTTCAACTCTCCGGGATTGAGCGAGTTTAATTCCGCGCTTTCCAAGGTGATTTTTTTCGCCTTCACAAGTTGCGCGAGCGAACGATTCAAGGTGACCATTCCACTCTTGAGATTAGTTTCAATCACCAAATCGATCTGATGAGTTTTCTTCTCACGGATTAGATTACGGACTGCGGAATTTACCAACATCACCTCACAAGCGGGCACGCGTCCGCCGCCAATCTTCGGAATTAATCGCTTGGAAACTACGGCTACCAAGGTTGCCGCCAATTGTGATGCCGCCTGCGATTGCTTCTCCGGAGGGAAGGTGTCAATAATACGGTCAATCGTTTGCGCGGCGGAGTTGGTGTGCAAAGTAGAAAGCACTAAATGGCCCGTTTCTGCCGCAGTCATAGCAGTAGAGATAGATTCTACATCACGCATTTCGCCAATCATCACTACGTCTGGATCTTGCCGCAAAACCGATTTTAGAGCGCGGTGAAACCCAACGGTATCGGTATTCACCTCACGCTGAGAGATAACTGCTTTATCGGGATCAAATAAATATTCAATAGGGTCTTCAATGGTAACGATGTGCTCCGCCCGAGTGCGATTTATTTCATCCAAAATGGCGGCTAGAGTAGTTGATTTCCCGTGACCGGCCGGACCGACGATCAGCACGAAGCCTTGAGTCAATTTAGCAAAATCATGCAAGATGGGCGGCAATTCCAAGGCATCAATGCTGTCCACTTTCGCCGGAATTAAACGAGCGGCCATGGAAACATGCCCTTTTTGGAAATAAGTATTGATACGGAAACGCACCCCAGCCTCATGGCTATAGCTAAAATCCAGCTCCTTTTGCCCATAAAATTTTTCTTTTTGTTCTTCGCTGAATAAAGCCTCCGCAATCCCGCTGGCGGTTTCCGCGTTAACTTCCGCCTCGTCTTTTATGGCGGCAAGCTCTCCGTCCACGCGCACATGGGGCTTGATTCCGACGTTAATATGCAAATCGGATGCCCCCGCGTTAACTGTGTCCGTTAAAAGCTTGTGAAGATATTTTTTGTAGTCCATTGGCAATATTGAAAACGGAATTTGAAAAAAGCGCTTGCTCAATCTTCTGTTTTTCAGCAATCTCCCGCGTTTTATTCATTATAACATCCCACACATAACTCTTTATGTATGGGACGCCGTCTAAAGCCTGCGAAGCGCCGCCAAAATCACTGTGGAAAACATATTCTACTGAACCATTGCGAACGACAGAGAAAGTGGTGGACCGGCTTCCAATATCAACCACCAACTTACGCCCTAAGTCATTTTGAAAACGATGCGCAATTGCCGAACTTTCCAATTCCAACCGGACTAAACGCAGGGCGCACAAATCGGCGATAGCTTCATATTTTTCCGAAACCTCTTTAGGAATCGCCACAATAAAGTAACGCCCGTCATCCAACTGCGTAGCTTCCAGCCTATAAGTTGCGGGATTAGCGGGTATAAATTTCGGGTCAACCACATCGGCAATGACGGTAAAAACATAAAAGGAAGGCAGGGACATTACCGCCGATTGCGTGCTTACGCCCATGCAAGACAAAAGATTGGTTAGCGCTCCGGCTGCATCTTCGGCATCAATTGGCCGAATGCTGGAGTGAAATGACTTAGAGGGACGCTCCAATATTCCCCAACTCAACACTTTTCCAAAGGCATTTTTTTCCAGCACCTTGATTGAACTGGTGCCGATGTCTATGCAAAGATATGACTCATCCAACATGGTGACATCTTATATTAACTGGCTCGCGAAAATCAAAGATATTTTACTGGATAGTATTTTTCCCAATCCGGTAATTTCCAACCGGCTTCCTATATACAAGACTTTATTCTGCGCAATCTGCCGCGCCCGCCTTCCGAACAATAAAAAAATCTGCCACAAGGGAGCTCAATACTTATTGGGCGCCGCGACTAACTATGACCAGCAAGCAGTCCGCCAGACTATTTGGCGCCTTAAGTACCGAAACCGCACCGGCTTAGCCAAGCCCTTGGCCGACATTTTAATAAAATATGCCGCTAAGCTGGATTTGGATTGGGGAAGGTTCATCGTTATTCCGGTCCCGCTCTCCCAAGCCCGCCTGCGCAATCGCGGGTACAATCAGTCAGAATTGATTGCCAGAATTTTTTCGGAAAGTTTTCAAATAGAACTGAATAAAACAGCGCTGGTCCGAACAAAAAACACACCACCACAAATGGAAATACGGGACTGGGAAGCCAGAAAGAAAAATATCATCGGGGCGTTCGGAGTGGCGAAACCGGAATTAATCAAAGGAAAAAATATAATTCTGATAGACGACGTCTTCACCTCCGGCGCCACTATGAATGAGGCCGCTCATCAACTTAAGGATTCCGGCGCAAAGCAGATTATCGGGTTAGTCGTTGCCAAGGCCGGATAGGGACTCGGGCGTATTACCTCTCGGAAACGGCATAGCCAAACTCCTGCGGTTTGACTTGCCTCTCCCTCGCTTCGCCACTATTAAGGCCAAGCTGGCGAAGCTCCGGCATGTTCCTCGAAGCAATACGCCCTCGTTGTTGCTATAAAATCAGTAAAAATAAAAGCCGCGCTTAGCGCGGCTTAGGCTTGTCATCCGGATTATCTTTGAAAAGTCCGAATTGGTCATCAGGGTCAATCTCATCATCCGACTCCTCCTCTTTCTTTCTGTGCGATTCCCCTTGGTTGGGCTCTCCAATATCATCAGGCTCGCCACCTTTGTGAGAAAGCGTCATCCTTAAGTCCAGCGGAATGGGATTGATTAAATACACAGGGAACGGAGCCATTATGAATGGCAGAGAGAAAAGTAGCGTTCCGATTCCGGCAACTGACACCAAAATTCCCAGCAAATGATCTCCGGAAATTAAACCAAGCGCCAAGCCGCCAAGTATTC
This sequence comes from bacterium, assembly GCA_030646995.1. Taxonomy (NCBI): domain Bacteria; species bacterium. Next base: position 40,922 of record JAUSKF010000001.1, read on the forward strand.
CGGCAAATCCGGTAAAGAACAGGAATTTCATCAGTTCGCCCTCTCAAACTTCTAACAACACTTTAACTCAATCCCCATTCAACTTCCAGCGACGGGAGATTAGCTTTCCGATTTCGATTGCGAAAATATTTAATATGCCCACACCCACCACTCCCGCCAGCCAGATCGGCGGAAGAGCTACCGTGCCCATAATTCCCTGTAATGGCGCCCAATAAATAGCGGCGAGTACTAAAGTGAAACCGACGGCAACTCCCAGGATCAACAATGGATTAGATAGCGGGTTATAAGAAAAAATTGGCCCGCGCAAACTACGGACGGAAAAGATCACAAACAAAGAGGAGGTGGTGAAAGAGGCGAAAAGCGCCGTCTTCACAATTTCCAAATCGAAACCATGAGTGGCCAGATAGTAATAAAAAATAAAGAACAATGCGCTAGTGGGCACGCCAATAAGCAAAGTCAGCAGGGCCATTTCTTTATCAAACAAATTAATAGATGTTTTACGCCGCTTCGTCATTACCTGATCAATCCGATCCTCAAAAGCCAATGCTAATGCCGGGAAAGTATCGGCGATGAAATTCACGAAAAGAATCTGAATAGCGGTCAGGGGTAAAGACAAACCGAACAATAATGCGCCTCCGATTAAGATCAACTCACCGAACAAAGCAGTCGAAAGATAAACGATTACTTTCCGGATATTCTCCAGAATTCTCCTACCCTCCTCGATAGCTGACACAATTGTGGAAAAGTTATCATCAAGCAACACCAAATCGGAAACATCCTTTGCTACATCCGTGCCGGAACCCATCGCCACCCCAATATCGGCTTCTTTCAATGAGGCGGCGTCGTTAATACCGTCCCCCGTCATCGCCACCACTTCACCTGCTTCCTTAAAAGCCTTTACGACGCGTAGCTTACCCTCCGGACTGACCCGAGCCACGATCTTCAAAATTGCCAGCTTATTTTTCAACTCCACATCCGACATCGCATCCAACTCCGCGCCGTCGATTACCTCATCTTCATCAACGTGAAAGCCCAGCTCTTCAGCAATCGCCTCCGCCGTACCGCGGTGATCTCCGGTAATAATAACGGTGCGCACGCCCGCCTGCCGGACTTTCTGAATCGCCTCCTTCGCTCCCAATCTCAACGGATCTCGGAAAGAAACCGTTCCCAGAAAATGCAGACCCTGCATATTGGATTTTTCCCGCAAAGAATATTCCTTCTGACCTTTTATTTCCTTGATTGCCAACCCAAGGACCCGCTCTCCGCTATACGCCATCTGGTCTACCTCCTTAATCATCCTTTTCTTTTCTTCTTCCGGCAGATCTGAATTGCGGATTAATATCTCCGGCGCGCCGAAAACATTCAACCGAAAAGGGAATTCATCGCCGTCTTTCATTAAAGAAGCGGAGTATTTATTTTTGGAAGTGAATGGCAAATAATCCAGCAATTCAACTTTCTTTTTTACATCATGCAGCAAAATTCCCACTCGCGCGGCCGCCTTCACTAATGCCGCCTCCAAGGGGCGGCCGATTATTCGCCATTTGGAGTAATGCTCGCGGAAATTTTCCACCACTACATCTGTATTTAAAAGGGCCAGACGCAGAATCTCGTCTTCATTGTAGCTCTTAGAAAAAACCACAATCTTAGCCAACTCCATTTTGGCTTGCGTTAACGTGCCGGTTTTATCGGTCAAAATAATTGAAGTATTGCCCAGAGTTTCCGCGGCAAGCAGTTTACGAACTACCCCGTTCTTTTTTGCTAATCTCTGCACGCCAATCGCCAAGATAACCGTCAGCGCTACCGGTAAACCTTCCGGCACAGCCGCAACCGCAATAGCAACCGAGATTAAAAACATTTCCAAAATCGGCCGGCCGGAATATAGCCCAATAAAGAAAACAATCAACGTCAGCGACATCAATACCGCACTAGTCTTCATACTAAAGCGGAAAATTGCCCGTTGAAGCGGTGTGGTTTCTTTTTCTGAAGCGGCCACCAAGCCGGCAATGCGGCCAAGCTCCGTATCATGACCGGTAGCGCAGACTACGGCATTGGCAAAGCCCTGCACCACCAGGGTGCCGCTGAAAACCATTGATTTTCGGTCGGCCAAGACGGCCTTAAAGCTTAAGGGCTCGGTGGTTTTATTCACCGGCAAAGATTCTCCGGTTAAAATCGCTTCATCTACTACGAAATCATTCAGATAAACCAGCCGGCAATCAGCGGGTACTCGATCGCCTTGAGTAAGATGAATAATGTCTCCCGGCACCAGACCAATCGCATCAATTTCTAACTCTTGACCATCCCGAAAAGCCCGGGTACGTTCTATTATATAAGTTTTCAAATGTGATAAAGCCGCTTCCGCCTTATTCTCCTGATAAAATCCTAAAATAATATTGGCCGCCACTGCCGCAAGAATTACGCCGGCGTCTTTCCAGTCTTTTAAAAACAACGTCACACCGCTAGCGGTCATCAACAAAATCAACATCGGGCTCTTGAATTGCGAAAAGAATATCTTCAGGGCTGAAAGTCGCAGCTTCCTCGGCAGCTCATTGACACCGAATAAATTCCGGCGCTCTTTTACTTCGGCCTCTGACAAACCGCTGCGAGTAGTCTCTAAAATATCCAAAGCCTCCCCAATAGGCAGGGCCCAAAATGATCTCTGCAATATGTCCCGCATTACTGGCATACTTAATGATTTTATCATAGAATGACGCCAGTTCTTATTAAGGGGAAATTGGATGGTCGAAGTTCCCGAAAACGTACAGAAATTCTACTACCCGTGGGAACAATTTGACGCGGACGTGGAAAAGATCGCGCGAGCAGTCGAAGCGAGCGGAAGAAATTTCAAATATGTATATGGGATTCCGCGTGGCGGCTGGCCGCTGGCTGTCTGCCTGTCGCACAGAATGGAAATTCCCATCAGAGCCGAAGATCCATTCGATCCGATCATCAATTGGGGCTCTCGCAAACAAGAGCATCTCGAAACAACTTTCATCGTCGACGATATTGCCGATACCGGCAAACAGCTCAAGCCTCTCAAAGACAGAGGATACTTTATAGCCACACTTTTTTATCACCGCCAGAGTACGTTCATTCCGGACATCTGGATCCACGAAAAGAAAAAGGAGTGGATCGTCTATCCTTGGGAAAAGGAACCGCGATGAGTCAAGACCAGAATCCGAGTATTGAACGCCACTGCACGAAAGAGAATCCTTGGGACCACGCCCCATTCGATCCCACCAAGGAAACCATCATTCATAACGACGCCGAAGAGACCTGCCCTGAATACGACGGAAATCTGGTTCCCTATAGATGCCCGCATTGCGGACATGAATTCACGGTAGATATGAGCTAGTCCCCTATTTCCACATATTCTCCGCAGCGATGCGGGGATTTTTTATTTGAAATAATCACTAAAAAAACTTATAATGTCTTTAGTCAAATGGAAGCGTGGCAGAGTGGTCTAACGCGCCGCACTTGAAATGCGGTAAGCCCGCAAGGGCTTCGAAGGTTCGAATCCTTCCGCTTCCGCCAAAATTGAGAACATCCCAACCGGGGTGTTTTTAATTTTGCTGAAGGATTCGAACCGAGCGTCACCCCGTCCAGGAAGGATTCGGAAACCGAAGGTGTCCGAATGGGGGTCGGGGTGACGCGAATGGTTCGGCGAGGTTTGGGGCCGTCCGGCACAAACCGAAGCGTAAATCCAATTTCCGCTTCCGCCAAAACAAAAAACTGCCCTAGGGCAGTTTTATAGTTTCTTGCGAAAAAGAGTACTGTCGCGCTTTTCAAAACCCAACTTCAAATAAAGCTTGTGGGCCGCGGCTCTGTCCGGACCATTACCGGAAGACAAGTTAACACTCTTCAGATGCAACGCTTGAGCAACTTCAAGTAATTTCTCCATTAGCTTAACGGCGATTCCTTGACGCTGATAATTTTCGTCAACTACTACATCTTCAATATAGCCATTGATAACAGAGAACTTCTGATGAATAAACATCATCGCCATCCCCGCCACTTTCATTTCGAGAGGATTTCCATAATCGATAGCCAGCGCGGTAATCGTACGCTCCTGCCGGCACGCTGACCAAAATTCATCGGTGTTCAGCAAAGGAGCTGATTTAGACTTAGAAAGCTGTTTGAGTAGATTACAGATGCCGACTTTAAACTCCGACCGGCAGCTATCCAAATAATTCCAAGTCTGAACGTGTGGAGGAAGATTAAACCCACTCCGTGCCTCGATCTCAATCATTCCAGTCTCCCTTTCGCCGCCTCAAAGTTCCGAGGAATAGTATGCCGTTCCTTGCCTATCCAGTCAACTTGTTCATATACTATTTGCGTACCTTGAAACTAGAGATTGCGTAAATCGAGGAGGCTTCATGAACGGAGCGCAGACCGGCGCCAGTGCCGCAAGCGCCTCCAGAATCATGGGGCGCGCCTGCATTACTATTGAGGAAGTGCTGGAACTTTTTCCGGAAGCCAAGGCTTGGGTGAATCCTGCCGATTATCAGCGAGTGCCCTTCAGCACAAGAACTCTCTATCATCTCGCCAAACGCCACTGGGAATATATTCTTTTCCCGGCAATCCCCTGCCGGCTACAAAATGTTTACCCGCCAAATCCGGAAGGGCGGGGATTCCTTTCCGTGCAGATGATCGAACAGCTCTTTCAAAATAAATTCCAAAAGATCATGGTTTCCACTATCCGCAGCGAGCCAATCCTTAATGCTTGGTCGATTGCCAATGCTACGGCTGACCATAAGCAACTCTACCGGGTATCTCCCCACGCCCTGAATCTTGAAGCGAACACCAATCAGCCGACCAATTACAAACAGCTCTACCGAGTACTCGCCCACAAACTCAACAACCACTACCAGCCGAACAAATGGTACTTGCTGTCGAGCCAAGTGCTTAAGCTTAGCAGTATTCCCGGCACAAAAAGGCTTGGAAATCTGCCCTCTAAAATTGAGCACTCGATAACTTATATTTACGCCTGGCTGCTCTATTGGAAGCTGCGAGAGAAATCTCTTTTCAGTACCCGGCCTTTCCGTTGTGCCGACTACTACGCCCCCAACAAAAGCAAAGCGGAGGTCGTACTCCGATTCGGTGATGCCGAAATTATGATCGGTCAGATGGAGGAAAGATTGAAGCCAAAATTGGGCATCGTCCGTTCCCTGCTCTGCTTCGATAAAAAATCAGAATAAAAACCCCGTAAAGCGCGAAGTGCGCCACGGGGTTATTTTTTTCTTTCCAATACGGCGAAATGATAAGTATAAGGATTACCTTTGCTGGGCTGATGCATTTCTTGCTCAACCCAATTCCATTCTTCCCAAACTATTTCCGGAAAGTAAGCATCTCCCTCAAAGCCCTCATCGATACAAGTCAGATACAGCTTGTCTACCAGATGTAGCACCGCACTGAAAACTTGCGCGCCGCCGATGAAAAACAATTCTGTTTCGCCGGTCATTTCAATAGATGCCACAACTTCGTGTAAAGATTTCACTTTGTGAAATCCGGCTCCGCCTCCGCCAGAAAGGGCGGATAGCGGATTGAAGTCGGAGCTGCGCGTGAGCACGTAATTAACCCGTCCGGGTAATGGCCCGCCAAGCAATCCGACGATTGATTCAGCGGTTTTTCTGCCCATTACTACCGCATGGCCAGAAGTAATCTTCTTGAATCTCTTCAAATCAGCAGGCAGACGCCAAGGCAACTGACCATCTTTACCGATAACTCTTCCCTGTGAGCAGGCCGCGATGATTGAGAGTTTCATACTGCCATCGGCGCGTAAATATGGGGATGCGCTTTATAATCAACCAGCTTAATGTCGTTCATGGTAAACCTGTCGATGTCATCAATGTCCGGATTAAGCCACAATTTCGGCAAAGGATATGGCTCCCGCTGAAGCATCAATTCAGTTGCATTTTTATGATCGAGGTCAGTGTAAATATGAACGTCGCTCAAAGTCATGATTAATTCGTGCGCAACAGTATCAGTGGCTTGCGCAATCATATTGAGAAGTAATGCGTAAGACGGAATGTTGAACGGGACGCCGAGAACCATATCGCAGCTCCTTTGGAAAAGATGCAGAGAAAGTTTGTGGTCGCTATTAACATAGCAATGAAATAACGTATGACAAGGAGGCAAACACATTTCATTCAATTCGCCAGGATTCCAAGCGGTAACCATATGTCGCCGCCCGAAAGGATCCTTTTTGATTCCTTCAATTAGGTTGCGTATTTGATCAATTTCTACACCACCATAGGTTCGCCATTTACGCCACTGAACTCCATAAATTCTCCCGACATCCCCGTCAAATTTCGCTTTTGGTTTCCAATAATCTGAATTAGCGTTATCGTCCCAAATATGACAACCCATTTTCTGCAATTCTTTATTGTCTTGGCTACCAGTCAAAAACCACAAGAGTTCTGCTTTAACCAATTTGAATGGCTCCTGCTTGGTCGTAACGATTGGAAAACCGTCGGTCATTTTGAAGCGCATCTCTCTAACAAATACCGAACGATTATGCCCAATACTAGTACGATCGGGTCGGCCATCACCATTTTCCCAAACATCCTTCAAGACAGCTAGATACTGTTTCACTATTTTCCCTTTCAAAAAAACTAAAATGATTCTAACAAAAATCAGGGATTCCGGCAAAAACTTTTTCGTGGACCTACGGGGAGTCGAACCCCGGCCTCGCCCATGCCATGGGAGCGTAATACCGTTTTACTATAGGCCCTCGTTGAAAGTATTGTATATTTTGCCTTGATTTTCGTCAAAGCCTTATTTAACAGGATCCCAGAGTGCCCTCGCGAGGAATCGAACCTCAATTTACTCGTTAGGAGTGAGTCGTTCTAACCATTGAACTACGAGGGCATGAATTATAGGAGCTTTACCCTTAATCTAGCTTAAACGGAGTAAATATGCTACAATTACCCCATAAGCTTAAATAGGCTCGCCGAAGGCGGCTAAAGCTTAAAAGGTCTAAATTTAAAAAATCAAAACAAAATGGCAGACGTTACAACAGGCTATTGCGTTAAATGTAAGGCCAAAGACCGAAAGATGGTCAATGCTACGGAAGTAGCAATGCAGGGAAAAGGAGGAAAGCCTCGCCGGGCTATGACTGGCACGTGCGAAGTTTGCGGCACAAAGATGTTCCGCATCATGGGCAATAAAGTCTAGTATTTGTTTAGGCCTAAACAAATTGAGTGAAACGCCCGTCCGCCAGTTGGCGGATGGGCGTTTTGCTAGGCCTTTGCTAATATTTTGGCAGGGGTCCATGGAGGGTTGGCAGAGTGGTCTAACGCGCCGCACTCGAAATGCGGTTGGGAAGAAATTCCCTCGGAGGTTCGAATCCTCCACCCTCCGCCAGGGCCTATAGTTCAGTGGTAGAACGCCTCGTTTGCAACGAGGAGGGGGGAGTTCGATTCTCCCTAGGTCCACCGATCAAAAAACCAGACTAAAGTCTGGTTTTTTGATAACTTAATTGCTAAACTTCAGCCGGAACATTAAAGGAGTAATGGATGAGCCTGGAACCGAAGACCGCGAAAGAGTCAGCGATTAACGACTACCCCTACATTCTCTTTGAAACCGATATCAATCCGCGTGGCACCGCATTCGGCGGACGAGTCATGGAAGTTGCCGACAAGGTAGCCGCAATTGTTTCCCGCCGACACAGCAGAGTGGATTGCGTCACCCTGCAAGTGGACTCTCTCAAATTTATCGGCCCAGCCGTAAAGGGCGAGGTGTTGGTCTACAAAGCCGCAGTAAACCGGGTTTGGAGAACCTCAATGGAAATTGGGGTGAAGGTCTACGCTGAAAGCCCGCGAACCGGAGAACGGCGCCACGTTGTCAGCGCCTACTTCACCTTCGTGGGAATCGGAGATGATAGCCGGCCGATTACTTTGCCTCAAGCCATTCCGGAAACTGATGAGGAAAAGCGCCGCTATGAAAAAGCTGATTTGCGCCGCCAGCGCCGCCTGAAAGAAGACAGGGAAGATTCAGAGAATAAAAAAATAACCCCGTGAGGGGTTATTTTTATGCCTGCTTTTTATCCTTCGCTGCCCGGTCGAATTTATTGCGTTCATGCGTGGTAAGAAACGCTTTGCGGAGACGGATATTTTTCGGAGTAACCTCCACTAATTCATCATCGGAAATATAATCCAGGGCATCTTCCAGGCCCATCGTGTGAGGAACCTCTAATCCCTCCTGCACACCGAAGTTTTTGGTACGGAAGTTAGTCAATTCTTTTGTTTTGCAGATATTTACCAAGATATCACCGGCCTTAGCATTCTCACCAACAACCATGCCTTCATATACATCCACCTGCGGACCTATGAAAAGATGACCGCGATCCTGTGAATTCAACAAACCATAGCTATTGGAGATTCCGTTATCAGTAGAAACCAAAGAACCGTGTTGTCCGTCATCCAAATCTCCCTTAATCGGCTCGTAGCCCAAAAAGATACTATTCATAATTCCATTGCCTTTCGTGGCGGTCAAAAAAGGATTACGGATACCGATTAAACCGCGAGTAGGAATAGCGAAATCAATAAAAACTTGGCCTCGATCCACTTTCATATCTTTCATTTCACCTAAACGCTTGCCGAGCATTTCAATAACCGTTCCGGAAAAGGCCTCCGGCGCTTCAATGGAAACTAACTCCATCGGCTCCTGCTTCTTGCCGTCAATATCTTTGAAAATAACTTGAGGCTTAGAAACCTCCAGTTCAAATCCTTCGCGACGCATTTTTTCAATAAGAATCGCTAAATGTAACTCGCCGCGGCCGGCGACTACCCAACGATCCGGTGAGCCGGTCGAAGCTACCGACAAAGCAACGTCAGTTTCTAATTCTTGCTTAAGACGTTCATCTAAATTACGGGAAGTGGTGTGCTTACCGTCTTTTCCGGCGAATGGAGAAGTATTCACGCCAAAAGTCATCTTGATAGTCGGCTCATCGATTTTAATAATCGGCAAAGCTTCCGGATGATCAATGTCAGCAAGAGTCTCTCCGATAGAAACATCAGCAATTCCGGCGATTGCCACAATGTCTCCCGCTCCGGCAGACTCCACTTCAACCCGATTCAAACCGTCAAAAAGCATCACCGAAGTAAGTGAAATCTTTTTCATAACACCGGCGCGATTGATATGCATTACCGGAACTCCCTTTTTCAAAACTCCGGCATAAATTCGGCCGACAGCAATCTTGCCTTTGTAGTTGTCGTAGGAAAGATTCACAGTAAGTACCTGCAACGGTTTACCTTCATTCACTTGCGGCGCAGGAATATATTTCACTACCGCGTCAAAGACCGGCTCAATGTCTTTCATTGCATCTAAATTTGCCTCCAAGCCTGCCTTGCCTTGTACTCCGGAAGCATAGATGACCGGAAAGTTAGCCTGATCATCATTAGCACCCAATTCAACGAATAAATCGAAGGTAGCGTTCAAGGTCCACTCTGGGCGAGCGCCCGGCTTATCAATTTTGTTAATTACCACAATTGCCTTATGGCCGGCCTGGATAGCTTTACGTAATACGAATTTCGTCTGTGGCATCGGACCTTCTTTGGCATCTACTACCAAAAGCACACCGTCCACCATACGCATAATGCGCTCCACCTCTCCTCCGAAATCAGCGTGACCTGGGGTGTCCACGATATTAATTTTATAGTCGTGATATTTTACCGCGACGTTTTTTGCAAAAATAGTAATTCCCCGCTCTCGTTCAAGATCGTTGGAATCCATAATCAAATCTTTATTTCCGTCGCTTTTGATTTTAAAATTTTCCGACTGCTTCAAAAGCGCATCCACTAAAGTGGTTTTGCCGTGGTCAACGTGAGCGATAATTGCGATGTTACGTAAATTCATAATAAAAAAGCCTTGCGGCTCTAAGTTTATAGATTGTACTACACTTGACTTTAAAAGTCAAATGTTGGACTATCTCTGAGCGGGCAGGGGGGGGCTGAGCGGGTAAGGGGAATCGAACCCCTGTCTTTAGCTTGGAAAGCTAAGGTAATGCCATTATACGATACCCGCAGTCGTCAAATCCTGTTTTCTACAATATCATACCAGCGTCTTGATTAAAGTAAAGAAATAGATAAAGTTATAGTAGCTTGCCCCTCATAGGAGGCGGGTCTGTCTTATGGATAAGATTAAAACCAAGCATATTGTGACTGTAATCATGGCCACGGCACTGGTCTTAGTTTTGCGTTATGTGGTTTTTCCGGCTAAGTTTCTGCCTGGAGAATTTTCGGAGGCTCGCATCAAAGGATCCAACGTGGCGCAAAAAATTGTGGAAATTTCCCGCGCCAATCTTGCCCTGCTGGACACAGTCGCGAAATATGACCGGGCCAGTGACCACACCGAAGCTTTGATTGCCATCTCTGCAGCGATTATTCAAAACCAAGACAATCAAGTGGAAGCAATTCGGCTCTCCGAGCAATTAACTACAATGGCGGAGCAGATGCAAAGGATTAGACCATTGAGGGCCAAAGAAATTGCCACCGAAGCAGTGGCTTCAGAGGTTGCTTTGGTAAGCAGGCTTATCTACTACAATAGTTATTTAGCGCAACTTTTTGAAACCTTGAAAGTAAAGTTTGAAAAGCCCTGGGTTGTCTATTTAGATGGCCAGGTTAATGACTTAATCAACAAAATTAACGATGAAGCTCAAGCCATCAATGAATTGAATAAAAAATTCGTTTCTTCGATGGGCGAGTTAGACGTAATTTTTAATATCGGGGAGTAGTACCTGCCTGCCCTCCATGGGCGGGTGAACCGGCAGGCAGGTACCGGCCCGATTCGCCGAAGCTTGAACGAAGCGAGTAGTGCACGTGTTTTGAAAACGGGGCGTAGTATAACGGTAGTACTCAGACTTTGGGAGTCTGTAGCCTGGGTTCAATTCCCAGCGCCCCGATAAATATCGAAGTAATTTTCAAATTGCCCCCGTAGCTCAATGGTCAGAGCGCACGGTTTCTACCCGTTAGATGTGGGTTCGATTCCTACCGGGGGCACAATTTAAAACCAGGACTTAAGTCCTGGTTTTAAATTCATGCTTTCCGTAGGAATCGAACAGCCGCACCCCGTGTTGGAAGGATTCGGAAACCAGAAGGTGTCCGATCCGCCAACTGGCGGAGGGGGTCGGGGTGCGGCGAAGGTGTTCGAGGTTGAGCAAAGCGAAACCCCTGTTCCTACCGGGGGCATATTGCTCAAACAGTTCTCTCGCATCACCAGAGCTCTTTTTGGCCAGCGCCAAAAAGGCTCTTTTCTCTCGGCAGTTCAATTTTGGTTAAAGAGATATTATAACCAAAAACCCGCTTGAACTGCCTCCGAGATATGCTGCTCAAAAACTATTTTCGCGGTTGGACGAAAGCGGGGCGACTTGTAGCCGATTCCTACCGGGGGCACTAATAAAAAACTGCGGCCTAGGCCGCAGTTTTTTACATAACCTAAGTGAATTCTTCCTCGGCATTCGCCTCGGACATTTCCGCTAGAGTTACTTACTCGGAAGTGAAATGGCGTTGGACTGTAACGTAACAGCCGTTTGCGCCAATGCTCTTCCGTTTAACGTTGCGCCGGTTATCATAGCAACGTTTGTTTTAGCCAGAAGATTTCCCTCAAAGTGCGAACCCGCTCCAAGGGTCACAGCACCGGCAACCTGCCAAAAAATATTCTTGGTCTGGGCGCCACCGCTTAAGAGCATCCGCTTGCCAGCGGCCATATCAAGAGTTCCCGCTATCTGGAAGATCCAGACCGCATTCGCGTCGCCTTGGGCGTCGAGCATAAGATCTGTCGGTATCGTCACAGCGGAATCCCATGTGTAAGTACCAGGGAGAAGGGTTTGACCGGTGACAGTTCCGGCCCCTACATTCAAGAAAGAACCAACTCCTGCTGGTCGCCCAGCAACATCAAGGTATACGGCTTCCATGTCGCTTACGGCCTGAGTCAGCAGTGTTGCATCTGTTGTTCTGCATGCAGGGCCAGTAGCGTCAACTGTGTATATCATCCCAGTCACTTCTACACAATCTAATCCGGTAATAGCCGCGCCCGTAATCGGACTTGTTCCGATATTGCCAGTAATCGCAGACGTAGGAACATCAGTAATTCCGGTTTTTGATAGAATCACGAAATTACCCGCCGACAAAAGGTCAACTGAAGTCGCCGGGACAGCTGCAAACAGAGTGGTTACCCCAGCTAGACCGAGTGCCAAGGAGAAGACAGCCAAAGTTACTATTGAATTCTTATTAAACTTTTTCATGTATTTATTATTTATTTATTATTACTTGTTTATTACTACCTACTCTCTAGTATCGACCTTCTTATAAGGTACACCCGGGCTATATTAAAAGCAAGTTAAATTTTAATATACCAACTGTGGATAACTTTAATCTAAACTTAACCATCCTATCGTGCCCTCTTTATTGGCAAAGAGACGCTGAAAATACAGCCCTTACTTTTATTTTTTACACTGACACTACCGCCATGGGCCTCGGCGACCCATTTTACAATTGATAATCCTAGCCCGATGCTGTTTCCGTCAGAATTATGAGACTTATCTGCTCTATAAAATCGTTCAAACACATGAGGTAGGTCTTCTTTGGATATGCCGATTCCATCATCAGCCACGCTTATTGTAACGAATCCCTTGGACTGCTCAGCGAGAATTTCTGTATGACCGTTCTTGTTGCCATAGAGGATAGAATTTTTTATAAGATTGGTGAGCATTTTTTCCAGATACACCTTATCCCCTAAAATAATAAGGCTCGGTATCTTCCTGGCAATTATGGAGATATTTTTTTTATAAGTAATCGCCTTACATCTTCCTATGATGACCGCGATAAGAGACCTAAGATTTACTTTGTCATATACAATTCTATTTTCTAACTCCCCCTTTCTGGAAGTTATCAGGGTGAGATCCGAAAGAATACCGGAGAGATGCTTTATTTCATAGTTTATAGCCAAAAAAGCGCTCCTCAATGACTTTGGGTTTTTTGACTTATCTAGCATAGCCAAATCCACATTGCCTTGGATTATTGCCAAAGGGGTACGGAGTTCATGGGTGGCATCCGCAATTGATGCTACTTTCAATCTTTCTTCTTCGAGGAGTCTGGCTGTCTCTTTCACCAGTTCCAGTTTCTTGCGTTCAGTTATGTCCCGTACGTTACATTGAATAACGCGCGTCTCACCGGCCATGTAAGAATTGCTCACAAACTCAACCTCAATAGACTGTCCGGATTTTGTTTCTAGTGGTAAATCCTCATAACGCAAATGACCTTCTTTTTGTAAAACTTTAAAAGCCGTCCGAGATGCTTTTGTATTTTTAAACGCCCCAACTTCCCATAATTTTTTATTTAAGAATTCACTTTTAGAATAGCCGAGTAATTTCTCTAAAAAAGGGTTTACGTCTGTTATTTGACCGGTTTGAGAATTAAGGATAAGCACTCCATCGTGGGCGGTCTCAAAAAGTCGCCGGTATCTGATTTCCGACTCTTTTAACTTAGTTTTTATTTTATTTTGTTGCTTGGCTTTAAGCCGGAGTGTTTCTGCTGTCACAGCCAGCTTTTGTCTGACACTTTCCTTTTCCTTGGCAGTTACCGCAAGCTGCTTGGCGGTCACCGCCAGCTTACGCCTGATACTTTCCTTTTCTGCGGCCGTCGCAGCAAGTTTACTCCTGATACTTTCCTTTTCTCGAGCAATCGCGGCAAGCTGTTTGGCGGTTACGGCCAATTTGTCTCTGATACTTTCCTTCTCTTTAGCGATTAGGGCAAGCTGTTTGGCTTTGAGTCGGAGTGTTTCTGCTGTCACAGCCAGCTTTTGTCTGACACTTTCCTTTTCCTTGGCAGTTACCGCAAGCTGCTTGGCGGTCACCGCCAGCTTACGCCGAACATCTTCCTTTTCCTTAGCGGTTATGGCGAGTTGTTTTTTTTTCATTATATTTTCAAGACGTACCGAGCTACTCTTTTAGAACAAAGCCCGTGCCGCGTATTGTTTGTATTAAAGGTTTCTTTCTATTTCCATCAATCTTCCTACGTAGGTATCTTATATGAACACTCAACTCATTATTTGTCTCCTCAAATTCAGGTCCCCAGGCATTATCAATAAGCTTTCGTCTATTTACTGCTTCTCCATGATTAGAAAGTAGTACGTCCAAAAGCTTATACTCTTTCGGCGTAAGCGAAATAACTTTACCGGCACGGGTAACTTCGTGCTTCTTCTTGTCCATTTCTAAATCAGCAATCTTTGTTATATCCGGATCAGTTGTTTTTCTACGACGCAACACAGCACGAATGCGAGCGAATAGTTCATTGAGGCCAAAGGGCTTTATTAGATAGTCATCAGCGCCAACATCAAGGCCGGCGACCCGTTCTTCTGTGCTACCCATCGCGGTGAGCATAATAATGGGTGTATGAATCTGATGCTCTCTCAACTCCTTGCAGACAGCAAGGCCGTCTTTCTTCGGAAGCATGATGTCCAAAAGAATCAAAGAATAATTATTTTTCATTGCCTTATCCAAACCTTCTTTGCCGTCATAAGCCACCTCAACGGAATAGCGTTCACTTTTTAGCGCTCTTTTCAATATACTCACCAACTTCTTTTCGTCTTCAATGATTAAAATCGACATATATTTATATATAACGCCTATCATTAAAACTTGCAAGACATATTGTTAAATTTTAATGATATATACAGCTAAGACACACAAATAAAAAATCCCTTAGAGGTTGATCTCTAAGGGATTAGGCTGCGGTTTCCAAACTGTCGAAAACCATTTTTTTGCTGTCTTCCAGAACAACCGACACGGTGTCTCCCGACTTCAGCTGCTTAGTAATCAACAGCCTGACTACCTTCAGGCGGACGTATTTCCGCACCCGCTGCTTCAACAACCGAGCCCCCCATTCCATCCGCTTCATCGCCCGCTGAACCAAATAGTCCTTCACGGCGGGATCAATCTCGATAGTAATCTTAATTCCCTTTTCGGCAATATCCGATTTCAGCAAATTGAGCTGCAATTCAAAAATCTTGCCCATATCGGTCGTGTCCAACGGCCGGAAAACTTCGATACTGTCGAATCGGCCCAACAACGGAATCGGTAAATCTTCATTCGCCTTTTCAAGGGCAAGCTCGTAAATATCTTCGCCGAGCTCGTTCTTGGTTTTGGGATTATTCATCTTAAATCCCAAGGCTTTGTTATTGATGACATCGGCAATCTCTGCGCTGGCTACGTTTCCAGTGGCGATAATGATGCAGTTCTCAAAATTAACCAAAACACCATTACTCTGCTTCAGCTTCCCCTTATCAATAATCTGATAAAGAAGATGGTGCATGTTGCGATGAGCTTTTTCCAACTCATCGAAGAGCACAATTCCTATTAAATTTTTCGGAACGTCTCCGCTGCCATCCCAATCCAATCCGTTCTCATAGTATTCCTTGTCAGTTTTTTCCAGCTTGGCTTCCAATTCTTTCAGTTCACCCTGCATCACGATTAGTTCTTGGAGAATTCTGTTGGCTTCGGCGGCTTCAGCCAAATTCTGATCACCTAGCTTTTTCCACTCGCGGTATACCTGATTCAAACCAATAAACATTTCAGCTGCTGCAGTCTTGTCTTCTTGAATCTGCTTTATAGCAACAAAAATGTCACCAAGCTGTTCTCCCAATTCATAAACCTGTTCCGTGAGCTCATTTGAAGAATTCTGCAAATCCCGATGTCGCGACATCAGGTACAAACGCTTCTTTTTAATCTCACTGATTCTATTGCTGAATACAGACCTTTCAGAAAGCATGCCGTCGTATTTTTCCTGCAACATCTCGAAATGATGCTTATAGATGTTCCAGTTAGTCAGCAACGGATGCTCGCCGGTAGGATCTTCGGGATCTTGAAAGCCTACGTACCCCGGAGGAGAACCGATTAAAGCCGCGGTTTGATGTTCTTGCGCCATCGATTCGCACTCAACCTTCAACAGCGCGTCGGGATTGTTAAAAAAGTATTTAGCCAGCTGTTCGGCGGTTTCCGTTTTTCCGGTACCCGAAGGTCCCAAAAGAAAAAAGGTTCCCATCGGCCGGCGAGGCTCCCGAAAATCCGAAAAGGCAATTTCCAAAGCGTCAGCAACCTGCTGAAGCGCGTGCTCCTGCCCAACGACATTTCCCGTCAAATGCTTCAGAATTTTTTCTGCCTCGGGACCCATTTTTGAGTCATCAAGGCGAACTCTCTTCCGCTCGCTCATGGCGCACCTCGATGATGTTTGATTTCAACGTTCTGCCTAAAGATTAGCCTAAAATATACGGGAATTGCAAGAATAAAAAATCCCACACATAATTTATGTGTGGGACGCGTCCCCGAATAACATTTATTTCTTACGTTTGGCCAAAGACGCTTCCAAATTCCTCTTTCGCAGTTCGACGTCCTTGCTAATCAAGGCCAGAGCTTCGGTGCCACGATCGAAATACTCAATCGTAAAGCGCGTCAGCAAACCGCACTCGCTGTGAGTAATCGAGTAAACGATGAATCCGACATCAGAAAGCTTTCCTAGACCGGTGATGAAGTTAGTCTTTCCCTGCAAACAAGGCATCATAATAAAAATGATTCCCTTGTAAAGCATAGAGCAGTACACGTGACCGCCACCGGAAAGCAGGGAGAAAATTTTACCGCGATACTGCGAGGCCTTCTTTCTGGAGGCCGTCTTCTCGATCTCTTTCAGCATGCCCTCGGCAACCTGTTGCGGCTTATAGGATTTAGCGTAACCGGTTCCCCAATTGAAGTGCCGAAGCCAGGTGATGATCCGGCCGTTGCACTCCTCGCCCTGCTGAACACCAAGATATTTGATGTCCGCGCGAATCTTCGCAAGCGGGTCCAAAAGGTCATAACCGTTGCGATCCTGGAACCATCGGTCGTGATCACCGCTAATCATCAACGTCACAATGCCCTTACGATAGGGGTACAAAGAGATGGCGTCGTTCGTCAGCGGAGTGGCGCGATATTCACGCACTTCCCGATTATGGTGCTCTTCATGTTTATCAGGACCGTTGGTGATGTCACCGCAATGAAACACGGTATCAATTTTCTGCTCCTCAAAATAGTCGTAAGCGGCATGGCAAATCTCCAAAAGTTCGGAGTTGTGCCCGATGTGAGTATCCGAAACCCCACCACGCGTGATAGTGGTATGAAAATAGTCCTTGAAATCAATCTTGCAAGCCTTGAAACGGACTCGCGAGTTGATCTGAAGTTGATAGTTCTTCGACGGGTTTTCCGGATTGTCCGGCTCGCAGATATCGAATCCGACGCTCTGCAATTTAGAGATCAAGGACTTAACCGAAGCATCGCTACGATCCATTGCCTGCGTCAGCTCACCGAGTGTCTTTGGGGATTTCTCCAACAGCGCCAAAATCTTCTTACCATCAACAGTCAGACCCTCCGTAATGGACTTATCGTCAGAAAATTTTTCACGATAATCATCTTTGATTGCCGGGAGCGGGTAAACCGCTTTTTGGACGGAGAACTCGCCTTCTTTGGTGAACCGGATGGTGAGAATCACCAGTCCGATAGTCGGCACCACCGAGCGACGCTGCTTCCTCATCAATGACTTCGGGGCCGTGCGCAGACCGGGAATAGAAATCAACGTCGGGATAATGCCACCCGAGAGGTCACAGAAGATACCCTGTCCGGCGACTGCCACAATGTCAGGCAAATCTTCGGAGTAAATATCTTTTACATCTTGAACAAGGTTTTCGGCAAATCCCTGAACGGGATAAGACTTGGAATAAGGCGAGGAATCGCCTCCATGGTAAGCAACCTTCAAAACCGGCCAACGCACGCCCTTTTCAGGACCACGCCGCAACGGGAAATCAGCCTGCGAATCACCGCGATAAACAAGATCATCGCGCTCCGTGCAAACTTCCGCCAAGATATTCCGGCTGTCTTTCCGCCACAACATATCATGGTGTCCGGAAATGAAACGGGTCTTGAACTTCTTCGAGCGAGGGTAGTTTTGAACAATATACTGCACCTGATCATCCACCGTCGTCTTATGAAATTCATCACTGTTCATGCGCGTAGGCTTACCAGCCGAAACACCGGCATGAATCATAAAATCCACTCCTTCGTTTTCTGCAATCTGAAAAGCATGGCAGAGATTCGTCGGCTGTTCGGATTTGCTACCCAATAGCGTGTCAGAAATCAGACCAACTTTCACTTCAAAATCCTTGATTACCATATCCTCGGGAGACGCCTCAATCGGCGTTTTGCCAAGATAAAAAGTGTCCTCATGCTTCACCACAAAGACTCCCTTGTCGTGAAGTTTCTGAGCCATTTCGACGATACCATTCGCCGATTTGTCCAAAGCAGAGGACATTTTCTTGATGTGGCAGGGGCCGGCTTTCAACATATCCAGCATTTTCTGCTCTACGGTATTCAACTCGGGAACAGTCTTCTTCGACGCCATCAGCTTTCTCCTTAAGAAATTAAGTTGTAAATGAACACAATCACTATATGGCAATGCCCTGAAAATATCAATCATCAAATCCCACACATAATTTCTTATGTATGGGACACGAATTTGATTATTTCCCCTCGAAAGAATTATGCTTAAGTTAGTCTGGTTTCCGAGGGATTACAAGAAAAGAGGAGGCCAGTATTGAACAAGAAATACCTCCGGCAGAAGATACTTCGCCTCGTGATGAGTTGGCCGGAAAGAAATGAGTTCCTGACAGTATCAGAGATAGCAAAAAGGCTGAAAATTCCCAAAGAAGGCGCGGCTAAAATTATCTTTGAGTTATTCGGCAAAAAGAAGCTGGAAATCTACGGGCAGCTAGTTATAAAACCTCGCTAAGCCCCCTATTCCCACATGATCTCCGCAGCGATGCGGAGATTTTTTATTTAGTACGAGGCTTTGAGGACGCAGATGTAGACTCTACTTCCAGTCCGAGAAACGAAGTAATAAATAATAAAATCCCGCATCCCAGAGGGTTGTGGTTAAAATTCTTTATTTCTATGTCGTCGAACAATAGGCATAGAGTCTATGCCTCATTATTCTCCTCCTCGAAATAAAGAATTTTTCCTCACAACGCTGCTGAAGCTTATGTGGGAATAGGGGGCAACACGGGGCTTTTTATATAGTGAGCTTGCCGAACTATTTCTTCTCCAAATCCAAACAAACCGAATTAATGCAATAACGCTTCCCTCCTTTTTCGCTCGGGCCATCATCGAAAACATGCCCCAAATGGGCGCCGCAATTCTTGCAGACGACTTCCGTGCGCAACATTCCGCCGCTCTCATCTTCCCGCAACTCGATATTCTTTAAATTCGCCGGCTCGGTGAAGCTCGGCCAGCCGGTGCCGGAATCAAATTTCGTATCGGAAGAAAACAACTCATTGCCACAAATGGCGCATTTATACATACCAGCCGAATGCTCATCCGCGTATTTTCCGGTAAACGGCGCCTCCGTCCCCTTTTCCCGCGCTACTCTCCTTAATTCAGGTGATAATTCTTCGTCTTTTTTCATATATTTATATTGATAATTCTAAGTTATCCACCATTACCCTATTCTATCAGAAGGTAATCGCGTGCTAAAATCAGAAAAGTTCTTCGCGTAAAAAGGAGGCTCTTATGTCCGACGATAGATTTGAAGTCGGCGACCGAGTTGATTGGTCGGATGAACTAGATTTGGAACGAAGAAAACAACTTGTTGAAGATTTTGGCCCCGGACCATTCGAAATCTACAAAACGGAAATCCGTGATTCCAAGCAATTCGTCGTTCTCTCCTGTAGAACAAAAAAGGAAGTTTTGGTTCTGGAGGATCGCGACCAACTCCTGTTTCCTATCAATGATCCGGCGGTCGCCAAAATTCCCGCTCGTATTTCTGCCTTTCTCTTGAAAAAAGTCTAACTGCCCCGTATTTCGGGGCGGTTTTTTTATTCTATTTTGACGAAAGATGCTTCGGTACAATTTTAAATGCCAATATCAACGCAAAAATAATCGCAAAGCCACACATAATGGAGGCAAGGGCGTTTCGCGCATCAGGAGAAATCACGAAAATTACCCCCATCGGCAAAATGAAAGAAAGATAGCCGGCTATAAACCAAAAAAGTATCTTCCTAGTTATGGTGGGTTTGTGAATGGCGGATATTTTTTCTAGAGCTTCCCAAATTCCCAGAATTAGAAAACCAAAATAATAAAAGCCGTAAAAGCCATATAGGGCCTGCGATGAATTAAAGATTACGTAATTACCACCACAAAAAGCGCCCGTGATTGCCTTGGGCACAAACAGAAAATAAGCGGCATACAAAATCGCAGCCACGTATCCCAATTTCAGGAAATGAGTCTTGTGGCTTAATTGTGATACCAGATAAAGACCGACTAGCGGCAATAAGGTGATCGCCACAAACCCTACACGTGACCACATCAGAGCATGCGGACTGCCGACGCAAATCAGATATTCCGCCAGCTGAAATGTGGCCAGAAGCGCTAAAAGCAAAGCGGCCGTCCTGCCGAATTTCGTCATTCTGTATCTCGCAAAAATATAAAGCGCAAGAATAATCTCAATAGCAAAAGTGGCCACCATCACAAAAGGCGAGAAGCAGAAGAAAGTAGATTTTTGCCTGAAAAACCTGAACATTAATTTAATATATACCATTCTACTTAATTTCTATATGTCTGGTACACATAACAAAGCGAATCGACATTTCTTCGTAAGGAACCCTACCGGCAGGCAGGTATTTTTTCTAAAGCGCAGGGAGTAGTTTCGAGGAACATGCCGGAGGCGATTTTGATTGGTTCGTTTGTTAATACAAACGAAAAATCGCCAAGGGAGAGGCGAAATTTTTCGCTGGAAAAAATTTACGCCGTTTCCGAGGGGCTATTCCCGGAGCCCTACCACCTACTACTAGATCCTCCTCCACCCGAACCGCCACCACCAAAGCCGCCAAAACCTCCGCCCCCACCAGAACCGCCACCTCCACCAATCCACCAAGGATAATGGCCGGAGAGTTTTCCTTTTTGGTATCCACGCGAAACAAAGAAATCAAACAGAAGACCGATAGGAACTAGAAGAGCCATCGAAAGAACGCCTGTATATAAAAATCCATAAAACGACCCAACGATTAGGCCGCCCACCCCGCCAAGAACTCCGCCGAGCCACCAAGACTTTGACCGCCCTAGTATCCGCGCCAACCAGAGCGGAACTACGAGAATCAACCAGCCGAAAAACTGGCCGTCAAAAGGCGAAGCTGCATTATCAGCCGGATTTTCACTCGGTATAATTTCTTCTTGATTTACCGCCGCAATAATTTTCTCTGTTACTCCGGATATTCCGGAATAAAAATCATCATTTCGAAAAGCCGGAACAGCCACATTCTGCTGAATCCAGTAAGATTGGGCGTCAGTAAGTAGGCCTTCTAATCCATAACCGACTTCAATCCGCATTTCATGGTCCTCAACTGCCACTAAAAATAAAACGCCATTGTCTTTCCCCTTCTCGCCGATTCCCCATTCCCGGAAAAGCTCGGAGGCGTAATTTTCAACCGTATCACCCTCCAGGCTTTCAATAGTAACGACAGCAATCTCAACGCCGGTACTCTTTTTAAATTCTACAAGCCGGTTCTCAATTTGAAGCCGCTGCTCGCCAGTCAAAACTCCCGCAAAGTCGCTAACGAAACCCGCCGGTTTGCCGGGATTGGAATATGCCAAAACAAAAGAGGGCAAAAATGCGAGGGCTAGAATAAATCCTATTCGCATTATTAAATTAAATTCGCATTATTCGCGATTACTAAGAACTAAAGCTTTACCGCTGGAGCGTTCTCGGCGCCGGCTGCAGCCTCAAAATAATTCCTTTGAGAAAATCCGAAAATGCCCGCCACTAAACTGCTGGGAAAAGTTTTAATGGAAACATTCAAAACGCGCACGCCATCGTTAAACCTTTTCCTTTCAACGCTGACCCTATTTTCTGTTCCTTCAAGTTGAACCATCAAAGTCTGCACATTAGCCGAAGATTGGAGTTGAGGATAATTTTCCATAATAGCGAGCAGTCTGCCGAAAGCGCTCTCCACTCCGGTAGCGGCGGCGGCTTTGTCGTTGATAGTAGCGGCGCCGGCATAACGAGTTCTGGCATCAGCCAATGCAGTAAAAATAGTCTGCTCCTGCTTCATCACCCCTTTCACCGACTCAACGAGGTTAGGAATCAAATCAAGTCTCCGCTGATATTGTGTTTCAACTTGCGCCCACTGGTTATCTACCGCCTCCCCTTTCGCCACCAAACCGTTGTAGGTAGACATTACGTAAACCGCCACAACCAATACTACGCCTGCGACTATCAATAGTGTTTTTTTCATAAAGTTAGTATACCATCCCATTTTAGTTATATAAGTCTGGTACACGTAACAAACTTTTCTGCTTACACTGAGCTTGCCGAAGTGCGGGCGGTGTCGGTCTAGAACCGACCCGATGTGAGCATTATAGGGCTTTCTTGGGGTTCATTCCAGTAGGCCGTTTGAGGTGTCTCGGTCGGGGGTCTTTATTCGGGAAATGAGACAAATGGGACACTGTAGGAGGTTACCGTTCGCTAATCACAACGCCAACCCTCTCAACCGCCTGGACTGTATTACCAGATTGGTCATACCAACTCAATCCTCTAGGCGCTGGTATTAAAATTAGAGTCCTCGGACGAGCTGTGAGTGCCTTCAGGACGACGCATAAAATAAACTTATCTCGATTCTTCTTTGAGTATGCATATTCGTTCGGAGTAAGTTCAATATTGATGCGGTCGCCCTTCGAACCTTTGACCTCGATATGAAGCTGGCGGCCACTCACCGATGTAGCTCGAACATCATAGCCAATCTTTTTTAGACTCACGTCCTCAACTAAATAGCCTCTATGCCTATAGGCCTCCATAACGCACTCCATTGCCCGCTTTTCAATTTCCATTCTCTCTTTGGTGTCCTGAATCCAACCGCCACGCCCCGCACTAAAGGCTCCTTTGCGCGACTTCGCCTGGCGGCTTGAGAATTCCCCGGCCTTAATAACCTTTAGAACACGCTCGTTGGTTAATTCGTTGCCGTACCAAAAGGGGCTTTGGCCGGGTTTTCCTTGTCGAGTGTTACCACTAATCGGTAACGCCGGGCGCTCGCCGGGCGCCAGCAACTTCGAGGAAGCCACTAGAGACTCGACGGTAAATTCACAAACATCGCCGCTATTTGTCGTCCGGTTCTTTGCCGGGGATCCTTCAGGTTTCTGCCGCTTGGCCCATACGCGAGCCCCATTAGACCATCCGACGATGACTCTCCCGCCCAAATATCGATGAGTAGCAAACCATATAACGGTCACCCCGTCCAAATACATAGCGTCTAAACCGGCGCCAAGCCTACTCAGGTCGGGGTTCTTGCCGCCTGGCGCGTGACCGAAATATTTTGTGCCATAAGGTTTAAAATTAAACTGAGTATGATCGTTGAGAGGCTCATCTCTCGTGTACTTAAATTTTCCATACGGCATGTCATCATCCGAAGCACCTTGGTAACGCTCCATCCAGGGTATATTAATATATAAAATAGGAGCTTCTTTCATTAGTACATTGTAACGTATAATAGTGCCCACCTCATGCCACTTAGTCACCTCGATATCTCCTAACTGGCGGGGCGGTATCAGCTTAGACCAATGGGACACAGCTTAGGAGAACGACTCGCGTCTCACTCCTCCAGCTTCTTGGGACGTTAATTTAAGTTTATACTGTAGGTGTTATTTAGTAAATTTATGCGTAAAAAAACACAAAGTGAAAAATTTGCTGACTTGCTATATAGCAATCCGGAATTCCAAAAGGCGGTCATAATCATACGCCGCCGCTTCGGCATACCCGACCCTGGATTTATTAAAAAAGATGATCGGGCAGAGTTTATAAAAAAATTCAGCAAGGAGTCCCTAAGTAAGGCATCGGATCCCTTGCTTATCAGTAGGGTTCGCAAATTACGCCAGGACTACGAAGCCGGAAAAATTTCTCGCCAGAAATATCTTTTCACTGTCAGAGAGCTTGAGTGGGTAGTGCCGCAATTTCGTATAGATCGAGAAATAAAAAATCTCAGAGCGGAATTTAAGATATCGAACCATTGGGATTTTGTGCTACTCAGCCACATCATTTCCGGTGAGAAACATTGGTCGCAAAGCTGCGTCCCAGGAATTTTTCTTATCGGAGATGGACCTGAGGCGGAAATTAAAATCACAATTGATGCTAACGCAACACAGAAGGAATTATTGGATATCTGGCCGACGATACAAGAATTCCAAAAAAGACTGCCGAACTATCGCGGCGGGAAATTGAGAAAGTTAAAAAATTTAGAACGGGACTCTAGAATAGTTGAAATGCGCGCCAAGGGTATGAAGGATAGAGAAATCACCGAAGAAATAAACCGATTGTATAAAGGCACGCCTGTAAGCTATGAATATGTACCGAAAATATTGAAACGCTATAAGGTCCGTACCGGACACTAAGGGATTCTTCCTAGCGCCTTATACGAAATAATTCCCCGCCCCCAAGCTGTAGTTATGAGACTACGGTTTTATTTTGTCGTCTCTGGTCGAGGTCGACGACCGAATTTACAAGAAGATCGAATGAAAACTTAAAATAAAAAATAATAAAAACATGGATAAACCAATAAAACAAAAATTAAACATTCAATACGTTCCGGTGAGTGATTTGCGGCCGGCGTCGTACAATCCGCGCAAGCATTCCCAAGAACAGGCAGGTCAGCTAAAAGAAAGCATTAAGAAATTTGGACTAGTGGACCCATTACTGGTTAATTCTGCGCCCAGCCGAAAAGGAATTGTAATCGGCGGCCACTTCCGACTCGAGGTCGTTAAAGAAATGGGCTTCAAAGAAGTGCCGGTCGTCTACATCAATGTCCCCGACATCGAAAAGGAAAAAGAACTTTGCATCCGGTTAAATTTGAACACCGGCGAGTTCGACTGGGATCTATTGGCCGACTTCGAGGAGGTATTTCTGAAAGACGTTGGCTTCTCCAGCGAAGACTTGGACGATATCTTCGGCATAGACGATAATCCGGAAATATTTGATCTCCAAAAGGAGTTAAAGAAACTCGATATCACTAAGATTCTGATTAAGAAAGGAGATGTCTGGCAGTTGGGCACACACCGCCTTATGTGCGGCGACTCAACCACTGCCTCCGACTTCTCGAAGCTCATGGGCGGCGATAAGGCGTCGCTCTGCCTGACAGACCCACCGTATCGCCTGGACTACCTCAAAGGTAAGAAGAAAAACGGCAAAGCGACTGAAGGATTCGGGTACAAGCGTGACCGTAAATATTTAGAAACCGATTCAATTCCGGAGGACTTCACAGAAAAATGGATGGCGAATATCGCCAAAGCAGCCAAAGAGGATTTCCATATCATTGTATACGAAAATTGGAAAAATATCCGACTTATTTGGGGCGAGATGGAGAAATATTGGAAAGTTCGCAATATGATTGTCTGGCATTTACCAAACCGGATGCAAGGTTTTGCGGCGAAGTATAGGTTCTTCAATAAGCACGACATTGCGATGGTTGGATCCTCGGGCAAATCCGAAATTCGCTTGAACTCCGAAGGCGAACTATTGGATAACGAATATCAGACGGCGCTTTATGCCACTGCCGGCAAGCCGCATTGGGAAGGCTACGAGAAAGGAAAGAAAATCTGCCCGACGGATTTTATTGAGTACAAATCGGCGGACGCAAAAAGTTCCGGACAGGGAATAATTTTCGGAACAAAGCCAGTAGAGATCCTGATTCCGTACATGAAAGTTTTAACCAAGCGCGGAGATCTGGTAGTTGAGCCGTTTGGAGGTAGTGGATCAACCTTGATCACGGCTGAGAAAATGAAGCGCCGTTGTTTCTTGATGGAAAAATCGCCAGTCTACGCCGAAGTGATAAAACATCGCTGGGAGAAATTAACTGGCCTTAAAGCCAAAAAATTATGAAACGGGCAACTAAGGCGCTGCTTCTAGAGCAGCTGAAGAAAACTCCGATTGTTCAGATCGCTTGCGAGAAGGCTGGCGTGGGTCGGGCAACGTACTATCGCTGGCGCAAGGAAGATCCAGAATTCTCTAAGATGGCGGACGAAGCCATCTTAGAGGGCAGCTTTCTCGTTAATGATATGGCCGAGACCCAGCTCATGTCCGCCATTAGAGACCGGAACCTAACTGCGATTATCTTTTGGCTTAAGCACCATCACTCCCAATACACCAACCGCTTGGAAATTAGCGGCCAGATTACTCATTTACGTAAAGAGCTCACCGAAGAAGAAAAACAGATGGTCGAAAAGGCATTACGCTTGGCAATGCCGCAGGAAAACGAAGAGCTAAATCAAAACAATGGAGAACCAACTACCTAATAAACCCGAGGAAATCATCCAGAGAATGATTAACGATCCGAATTTCCGGCTAGAACTAGTTCGGGATAGCCATTACTGGTTTATGCACTTTTATTTTCCTCATTATGTCACCTATCCGACCGCAGATTTCCAAAAGGAAATATTCCAGCTTACTGAATCCTCAGATAGAACGGTGGTGATCACGGCCTTCCGTGGCTCGGCGAAATCAACAATCTGTACCCTCTCATATGCTATTTGGGCAATTCTCGGAAAGCAGGGAAAGAAGTTCGTAATAATGACCAGCCAAACTCAGCGCCAAGCTCGTCAGCATCTGATGAACTTGAAACGGGAGCTAGAGAGCAACCCCTTACTTTTGCGAGATTTAGGCCCCTTTCATGAGGAGCAAGATGAGTGGGGTGGATACTCTTTGGTGATCACTAAATATGGGGCAAGGATTACCGCGGCATCCTCCGAGCAAAGTATAAGAGGACTGCGCCACATGAACTATCGGCCAGATCTGATAATTGCCGACGATATCGAGGACTTACAATCAACGAGAACTAAAGAAGCGCGCGACAAGACTTACGACTGGCTGTTGGGCGACGTAATCCCAGCCGGTGATCAAAATACCAAGTTGATTATCGTGGGAAATCTTCTTCACGAGGATTCAGTAATGATGCGGCTGAAGTCGAGTATTGAGGAAGGGAAAATCGATGGAGTTTTCCGGGCGTACCCGATAATCGGTGAGGGCAATAAAATCCTTTGGCCTGGAAAATACCCGACGCTGGAAGCAGTGGAAAATGAAAAACGCAAAACAGGAAACGAGTCGGCTTGGAATCGGGAATACTTGTTACGGATCGTCAGCGATTCAGAACGAGTCGTTCATCCCGAATGGATTCAGCATTATAAAGAGCTGCCCGATAAAGATCATTTGCGCTATACCGCAACAGGAGTTGATCTGGCTATATCGCTAAAAGAAACCGCTGACCGCACAGCAATGGTTTCGGCAAATATTTATGGCTATGGCGAGGATCTTAAAATCTACATCCTTCCCAATCCCATCAATGAGCGGCTGACATTTCCGCAGACGGTCGACCGGATAAAACTTTTGTCCAAGGTTCTTGGAGAGGGAGCGCAATCGCATATGTATATAGAAGAGGTTAGCTACCAGCGCTCGTTGATCGAACAACTTAACCGCGAGGGATACCACGCAGAAGGAGTTAAACTGCACGGCCAAGACAAACGCTCTCGGCTGGCTTTGACGACCGCCATGATTCAAAACGGTCAGATTGTTTTTCCCGAAAAAGGAGCCGAGGATTTAATTCAACAGCTGACTGGTTTTGGGGTGGAAAGATTCGATGATCTTGCCGACGCTTTTTCTTTGCTCGTTCTAAAAACCACAACAGAAACTCATGCAGAGCCAAACATAACTTGGATAGACCTCGGGCCGCCGCGCGGGTGGCAGAGTTTTTAGACTATTAACAGTTCTTAGCTTTCCGCCAGCCAGCACTCACGGCATCTGCTTCACTGCAGAACCATTGTTCACCACGAGCTTCGTCAATTTGAGTTTTGGAGTACGATCCGCAACCCTCTACATGGAAAATTTTCTCTCCGGTCGAACTAATATTGCCCTTAATAGTGCACGAGGATCCGCTTGGCGCTACCGGGGTTGGAGTGGTTGGTTGTGACGCTGGAGGCGTAGTTTGAATTGGGCAGGAACCCCATAAACCAAGATTATTATCTCTCGCGACGCGCTGTGCTTCGATAAACTGACTTTGGTGTTTAACGTCTGGCGGGTATGTATAAGAAGAAGCAAAGCCACCACTTACCAATTTAAGATTGATGAAATCGTCGCCCACATAAACATAGCGAAGAAGACGGCCATATCTATCGGTGTCGGTAATATCTTTTTCTAGGCGTATTCTTTTGCCTTCAACGAGCTCTTTATTCCTAACGCTGGCTTCTTTGCCAAAGCATTGGACGGGCTTTCGTGGATCAACCGTTTCCGGGGTGTCGATACCGATATACCGGACTCGCTGGCCGCCTTCGATTTCAATTGTGTCGCCATCAATGACGCGAGTTACTAAAAATGTTCCGTTTGTATCTGCGGGGGGCCTTTTCACAATCGGGAGCGATTCTTCGCGATTGTCGTTTTGTGGAGCTGGCTGATCGGTGAGTTGCTGATTGTCTTTTAACTGAGCCACCGGATTCAGTGCCACTATAGTAACGGCTGAGAGTAAGCCAATGATTCCAATGACAACCAATATTTCAACAAGCGTAAATCCTAAATCTTTCCTCACTTTTTTCATTAATCGTGGTTAATTTAATTTCTAGAGAGCCAAGGTATTAACAATAATTTTACCGCCTTTGCATTGTAAGAGAATTGTGTCGTCAACTTTGACAGCTTCTGTTTTTGATGGGAATGGAATAACGCCTGTTTTTGTTGAGATTATGCAGTAAGCCTTCAATGCCAAAACCCATTCTTTTTGTTTTACAACTTGCAAAAAGTTGGTAGTAAGAACAAGTATATTATCCGAGATACTGCTATTCCTATCGTCGCTCATTAAATAATCTAGAAAATATGGCGAATCTAAGATTTTTTCTTTTGCATTAGAATAGTCTTGCTCTGTTGGAAAAGTAGTTGGGACTATTTGGTTAATTGGAGCCGTTTCAGATACGCCCCGAAAAGTAATTTCGGTGTTTTTAGGCAAAACCTTGGGCGAGATAATTAATCCATCGTCTGGATTGTAGTTAATATAATTTAAATCGGTATATCGTGGGTCGCGAGTGTCTCCCAGCGGTACAACCTTTCCATTCATCGAAACCGTGATGTCGGTATAATGAGGCCCAGCCTTATACTGCCTGCTCGACCCATCCGCATAAAATGTCAGAAGATCATACTGCCGATTCTTAAATTGATCGGATCCTTCGGCGGGCACTTTTTCGGTTTTGGCTGGAGAAATAACCGAAGCTCGTGCATTTTGTAATTGAGCGGCTGGATTTAACGCCACCACTACGACCCCAACTAACAAAACAAAAATACCCAAAACAACTAGCGCCGCAACTCCACTTAGATGGCGTCTCAAAATACTTTCTTTCGGGATCGTCTGCTGAATTTTTACTCCTGGAATCTCTACGTGCTTTGGGAAAATCTTTGCTAGATAACCTATTTTGGATTTTAAACTAAACCACAATTCGGTTTTTAAAAACCAGGCTCTCATTTTTAATACGACCATAGCCAAAGCCACAAATGGCGAACTGAAAAGTAAAATCCCTCCAAAATTCGCCTGTGCCGAGCTAAGAGAGGGACTTGTTCCTATTAGAACAAAGCCCAGCAGAGCCGCGCCAACTAATAAGGCGATCTTATATGTTACTTTCATTTTTATTTTGTTTTTAATGTGCCGACGGGTAAAACATAAAGCTCCCCATCAGCGATCTCTTGCGAGACCCACACACCTTTCGGAGTATGACCAATCACGGTGCTCTGACGAGGAGCTTAATGCCGTGATTGGTGTTTGAAGACCATGCCCGGCGAACATCGCTAGGTTTAG